>JAUVUS010000023.1 GCA_030600865.1 Bacteroidales bacterium
AATGCTATTGAAGTCATTGCCAGATTTTGGTTTGATAACCAACCTACTTTGCCGGCACCAATATTTATAAGTATTCTGTTTAAAAGACCTGAATCATAAGAATATAACTGCTGCCATAACATGGTGACAACAACACCCGAAATAACGACAGGCAGAAAAAAAGCTGCTCTGAAAAATCCCCGCATAAATATTTTTTTATTAAGCAAATATGCCAGAGTAAGGGCAACAATTATTTGTAAGGGAATATGTACGAGTAAAAATACAATAGTATTGATAATAGCTTTCCAAAACAACCTGTCCTGAAAGAGCCTTAGAAAATTATCAAAACCTACAAATTCCGGTGATGAGATAATATTCCATTTATGGAATGTCAGGATTAAAGAGAAAACGACAGGAAATAAAATAAACAGTGTTAAATGGATTAAGTACGGCGAAACCATTAAATAAGGTAATATTCTGTTTTTTAACCCTCTTTTTTTCATACTACATTATTTTATCAATCTTCAGTCTTCAGTTCTCTGTTTTCGATTTACACTCTGCTAACTGCCTATTGCCTACTACTTTTCAGCTCTTAATAATACGTTTACAGCTTTTTCAGCATCGTTAATAGCCTGTTCCGGACTTTTCAAGTTGTATAATACGCAAGCTTCGTATTCTTGTGATATAATATCCAAAACTTCGGTTATTACTTCACAATTGTCTATACCTTTTACATGCTTTGCTTGTTGAGCAAAAACATTGAGTTTAGGATTATTTTTGAAAAAATCCTGAAATACAGCAATTGTGTCAATTCCTTTTCTTCTCGGCAGTTGATTTGATAATGCAAGGAACAATGAATCTCCACGGATATCAACCATGGTTTTAATAAAATCAAAAGCTAATTGTGGATTCTCACAAGTGTTAAAAATGACTATCGATTTAAGATCGCAATAAGTAAATATTGGCCCTTTATGGTCATCGGGGACAGGGATGTTGGTAAAATCATAATCCATATCTTCTGGTTTGAATTTTTCAAGATATTTAATTTCCCACGAGCCGGTAAATTTGGTAACTACCTGTCGGCTTATAAATTTGTCTTGCGTAGCTGCCTGCGGTTCTTTAGAAAAATAGTTGTTTTTGTATATGTCTTGCAAAAACTGAAATACCTTAATGGCATGTTCATTATTAAAAGCAGCCTTATTATTTTCAATTAAAGGCATTCCGTTTGATGCTGCCAGATATAATGGATAATAATTAAACAGCCTTTGATACCACACCGTTTTTACTGAAGTAATTCCCAACCATTGGTCAATGTAACCATCACCATTATTGTCTTTTTTAAATTTTTCTGCCGCTTCCAAAAATTTACTATAGGATAGTGGCCCTTCAGCAATTCCCAGATCACTTTGTGCAGAATGATTATACAAAGTCATTATGGGGTTTATTTTCCAGGGGATTTGATAAATATGCCCATCGTTCGATGTAATTTCACTTATTGTTGCAGAATCACATCTTGTATATATAAATTCAATAAAACCCGGCAGGGTATCAAGTGCAACCAGAATATTTGCTTTTGCATAGAATTCTACTGAGCCTTGCCACATATTGGAATAAATATCCGATGTGGTTTTTCCTACAACGGCTGCAAGTATAATTTCTTCGCTTGATTGTCCTTCAGGAACAGGCTGATACTGAATTTTTTCATTCGGGTGCAGGGAATTCCAATTATCTACCAATATGTTCGCGAATTCAATTTCACTATTGTTGCTCGACGACCAATAACTAAGGGCAAAATTATTATCTTTCCCTCTATTGGAACATGATGATAAAACTACCAAAAGAAAGAGAAATATAATATATTGCTTTTTTTGCTTCATTTATTGTTATCGGGTTATAATAATGAGTACAGTTTAAAAACCCTGCCAGGGTTGATTTTATTAATATTCTAAAGGCTATAGTTTAATTTTGTGTCTTAGTGGCAATAAAAATTTCGCCACAAAGTCTCTAAGTCACAAAGAATCACAAACACACATTCCAACGCTATTTTAAACTTAAGCCATTCTAAATTGTACGAAGCAGGTTGTCAGTTTATTTATACAACCCTGGCAGGGTTCTGTAATTTAGATTAAATAAGTTCCCCTGCCCCGGGGCAAGGGAACTTATTTTTAAGCTATAAAAAAATAATTAATCTATGGTTTTTCTAAAGTGTATATACTTGTAATCTGCGTAGCAGTAAGTACTGTATTATACATTCTTACTTCATCAAGAGTTCCATGGAAATATCCTCCCCAATCAAGAGGTATGATATGATCAACATCATAATTATCCGCTGTAGCAGCATATTTACTTGAACCAACTCCAAAAACTAAATCATGACCGGTAACAGTAACTAAATCACCTGGAGTATCAGTATGTGTCAATACCATAACACCGTTAATGTAAAATACTGTTTCACCACCACCAAAAGTTAGAGCAAGGTGATACCATGTGTTCAAGTCAATAGCTAATCCTGCATCCTTATTCCAAATATCATCAGCTGCTCCGGTAAAAAATGGATAGTCTCGGTCTTCAAGTTGAAATTTGTAACCATTCCATGAATGTAATCCTAAGAAACGATTGTTTTGTCTAGTTTCAGCAGCATTTATCCATAATGCAATAGTTAATTGGGCAGGGTTTACCGCGGTAGTGTAGGGAACAGTAATTTTTGCTCCGTTATCAAATGTAATAGCTTTACTTGCATTCCCATATCTGTCAGTTGCCCATGTTGGTACTCCTGTACCAAAACCGGTTTCTGTTCCAAAAGTACCATCAAATCCATTATCAGAGTAATCTTTAACTGTGGTTCCTGTACCATCGTCAAAAGCCCAATGGCCAATTAAAGCATCCGGTGCAATAGGAGAAATTTCCGCAGCTTCATATACCGTTATTGCTGCTGTTAGGGAAACAATAGTAGCATCAACCTCTACTTGAGTAGCGAGAGGATTAAGCTCAACTACTTTAGCAAGATCAATAACGTCTTGCAGAACATCCTGAGAACCAATAGCATATTGACCATTGGCAGTTCCCTCTTCGGTTGTAGCGATTAAATTTTCAGCTTCAGTAATTTTTGCCGATAAGGCTGTTTTATCAACAGGATCATCATCATCATCATCACTACAAGCTGGTACAAAAGCAATACTAATTGCAAGGAATAGCACTGCTAATAATTTTCCATGAATTGTTTTTAAATTTTTCATTTGTTTATAAAATTTAGTTAGTAAAAAAAATAGTTAATAAAATATTAAATTTCAGAATTTGCATCTATTTCACTTTGTGGAATAGGAAAATACCTGTGATCTTCGTAATTAAAATTTGTATTGTTTAATGCCTGCTCAGCTACATCTTTGCCATAACGCATTAGATCGTAAAAACGATGGAACTCAAAACCGAGTTCTACTCTTCTTTCATGATAAATAGCAGTTCTTAAATAGCTTGTATTTGTATTAGTAATATCAGGTAATAATTGATCAGGAATTGTTCCGGTATACCCTTCTAATTCTGTATCATACAAATAACATTCTCTTGCTCTTTTGCGAAGCTCGTTTAAAGGGATTAAAGCTTCTGCACTGCGGTTAAGTTCATTAAGTGCTTCGGCCTGAATTAATAATATTTCGGCATACCTCATAAAGGTATAATTCAGGTTTCCGTCACCAATAGGCACTTCAGATGTGGGTTGTACATGTTTCTTTTGTAAATAACCCGTAACAGACCATGCAGGGTCAAATATTTCTCCATTAACCCAATCTTGTCCGTCTCTACCTACGGTATAATCCAGGCGGGGATCATAAACACTATCTACAGGTGTAATTTCAAACTCATCGATAAAATTTTGAGTTGGAGCGTTAAATGAATAGCCACTGGGTTTAGGAGAAAAATATTGATTGAGGTAAGACCCTAAAAACGGTGACTGTTCTTCCAAATGTTGAATTTCGAAAATTGACTCTGAATTGTTTTTATCCAACACATTAAAATTATAGCTGTAAATCGGCATTAAGGAATATATCCCTAATTGTTCAACAGCATTAGCATTATCTAAAGCAAGGTCCCATTTTTCCTGAAATAAATATACTTTTGCTAATAAGCCCAGTGCTGCTCCTCTGGTAGCTCTGCCAATATCTTCACTATCATAACTTACAGGTAATGCGGCACTTGCATCTGTTAAATCTTGTTCGATTTGGGCATATATTGTTTCAACAGAAGAAACAGGTATATTTAAATCCTCAACATTTGTAATAGTTTCTGTTTTTAATGGTATTGCCCCAAAAATATTGCTTAGATGAAAATAGTAATACGCTCTCAAAAATTTAGCTTCAGCAATAATACGTTGTTTTAATTCTTCATCCATATCAATATCGGGTACGTAAAAAGTAACATTGTTTGCCCTGACAATTCCTTCGTAGTAATGTTTCCATATCGACTCTATTTCTCCATTATCCGGATTAGCAGAAAAATCATTAATATAAGTAATGTCACTTCTGTCTCCGGCATCTCCTCCTTTTACAGCATCATCAGAAGCCACATCTCCAAATACCCATAAATTATTTGCCGTAGTTATAAACGAACAAATTTGATAAGTGCCGTTTATGGCAAGAATCGCATGTTCTTCTGTTTGATAAAAAGTGGTATTAGTATATTCTCCTTGCAATTCAACATCCAGCATGTTATCACAACTACTAAACGAAATGAATAAACAAGATATTAACCCGTATATGTATTTTGATTTCATGATAATTGTTTTTTAAAATGTTAGTTGTACTCCAAAACTAATGGTAAAAGCTGCCGGATATGTACCCCAATCTATTCCTGTTACACGAAAAGCTTCGCTGCTATGCAAAGTATTATCGCTGGTTGTTAATTCGGGATCTAATCCCGAATAATTAGTTAAAGTATATAAATTTGTACCCGAACAGTAAATTCTTAATTTAGTTAAAGATAATTTTTCCAGCATTGTCTCAGAAAGACTATAACCAATTTGGATATTCTTTAATTTTAGATACGAAGCATCCTCTAAGAATCGAGATGACGGCCTTGCATTATTCGATTTTGCTTCCCAGGAGGCCCGTGGTTGTGTATCGCTTGTTCCTTCGCCTGTCCATCGTTCATCATAATAATCTTGTGTAAGATTAAACGGGCGGTAAAAGCCTTCAATATCCGTTGCTATTTGGTTATATATTTTATGTCCGTAAGCACCTGATATAAACATAGAAAAATCGAATTGTTTATAATTTAACCCTATGTTTATACCTGCTGTTATTTTAGGAATAGAGCTTCCTAAATGTGTTCTATCTTCACTGTCGATTATACCGTCATTGTTTTGGTCTTTAAATTTAACATCGCCCGGTTCAATACCATTTCCCTGAAAAGCGTGAGTTACAATTTCCATTTCGTTTTGGAATATGCCTTCCATTTCGTACAAATAAAATGATCCTATGGGATATCCTTCTTCGGTTTTGGTTGCATAAACACCATTGTCTATACGCCCGGCCAGGATAGGATTATCTAGTTCCAGCATTTCATTATGAAGTAGTGCTCCATTGGCTTTAATATAATATGAAAAATCATCTGAACTATATTTTCGATACCCAATGGTTAATTCTAATCCTGTATTTAAGATTTTACCTGTATTTACAATCGGGGGATCGGCATAACCTGCCGAAGAAGGTATAGATACACCTAACAGCAAGTTGTCAGTTGTTTTATAATAATAATCTATACTTATATCTAATTTGCGATTATAAAGAAACAAATCAGTACCAATGTCTATTTGATTACTTGTCTCCCATTGTACATATTCGTTTCCTAATTTATAAGTTGCATACCCTTCTTGATTATCGTATCCCAATGGATATTGATAGCCTGATTTAATGCGCTCCAGGTATGCAAAATCAGGAATTTCCTGATTTCCTACTTCTCCATAACTAAGTCTTAATTTCCACTGGTCTATAATATCGCTATCTTTAAAAAAATCTTTGTCAATTCTCCATCCTAATGAAACTGAATAAAAAGTTCCCCATCTATTCTCTTCACTAAATCTCGAAGAACCGTCTCTTCTAATCAATCCGGATAAAAAGTATTTTTCTTTCAAGTTATAATTAACTCTCGAAAAATAGGAAAGCAGGTTATAAGTTATTTTATTTTCGTATGTAGTTTTTATACCTAAACCATTTCCAAGATAAACAGATACAGGATTTTGGTCGGGAAATTTTCTATCATTTACTTCGGTAACAGCAAATTCATTATTAACACTTTCAATACCGAGTATGGCATTAAAATTATGGATGTCATTTATAGTTTTGTTATAATTTAATACATTGCTCCAAGACCAGTTAAATGAAGAATTATGAAATACATTTAAAGAATTGATATCATTCACTTTTCGACTGTCACTATTTCCCCAGGTTTTATTAAATCTTCTTTGTTTATATTCATTATTATCTATTCCAAAAATGGAAACCAGATTTAAATCTTCGGTTAATTTGATTTTAGCATTGAAATCTCCGAAAGTACTAAATGCTTTTTTAACATTATCGGTATTTTCTAAAAGTCCTACAGGGTTGTATCCATCACCCATTAAAGCAGGATAATCAGGTAAATCAACAAATTCACCTTCTTCATCATATATCGGGATCATAGGATTTCTGAAAAAAGCATAACGGACAGCACTTCCACCGTTTCCACCATAACCATCTCCCGAACTCCCGACAATATTTGTTGTAGATTTTGTTATATTAATATTAGCACCAACAGTTAGCCAATCCTTAACATCAGAAGTAATGCTAATTTTTCCTGTAAGTTTTTCATAATCACTTCCTATCAATATTCCTTCCTGTCCAAAATAGCTTCCCGAAATATTATATTGGGTTTTTTCATTGCCTCCGCTTATTCCCAAATAGTAATTGCCAATAATGGCAGTTCTAAAAATAGATTCCAAATGGTTAATGTTCGGGGTACTATTAAGAATATCATCTGTTATTTTATCACGCCATAATTCCGGATTATCCGGAATAGTATTATTAAAATTATCTGCTGCTTCATTAAATAATTCTGCATATTCATATTTGTCACACATTTCAGTTAATTGGCCATGCTTTTGAAATCCTGTACTTGAATTAAAAGTTATTCTCGGGTTACCGTCTTTCGATCCTTTATAGGTTGTAATTAATACAACCCCATTACTTGCCCTTGATCCATATATTGCAGCCGAAGCGGCATCTTTTAATACACTGATAGATTTTATATCTGAAACAGAAAGGGTATTCATTGCATCTTTAGTTGGTACGCCATCAACTATATATAGAGGTGAACCATCTCCTGTAACAGACCCAACACCCCTTATTTGTACGGCTACACCTTCGCCCGGGGCACCTGTATTTTGGGTAATATTAACACCTGCAGCTAATCCTTGCATTGCCTGTGAAATATCAGGAACACTGATTTTAGTAATATCATCAATTTTTATTGTTGAGATAGATCCCGTAACATCTGATTTTTTTTGTGATCCATAACCTATAACTACAACATCATCTAATGCAATAGCATCCATTTGCAAAACAACATTTATTTCACTTTGGCCATTAACCGGAATTGAAACAGGTAGATATCCAACATATGAAAACACAAGGCTTATATTTGGATCACTTACTTCAAGTGTGTAATTTCCGTCAAAATCGGTTACTGTTCCGGTTGTTGTTCCTTCAATAATAATATTCACTCCAATCAGGGACTCTCCGGTTTCATCGGTCACTTTACCCTTAATTATAAATTCTTGCTGCGGAGAGTTTTTTGTTGCTTTTTTCTTGCTTATAACAATATCTTTATCGACTATCGAATAAATAAGACCGGTATTTTCTAAAATAGAATTTAATATCTCTTCAATAGTTGTATTTGTAAAATCAATATCAACTTTACTATTAGCTTTGATATCGTTATTTTTGTAAAAAAAATTAAAATCACTTTGCTTTTCAATTTCTTTGAACACTTCAATGATCTCAACATTCTTCATCGATATTGTAATCAGAGTATTCTGCGAATAAGCACTTGCAGATACTCTTAGTAAGCCGGCAAGAATGATAAAAATTATTATTTTCAATCTTAAAAAACAAACGGCCTTGCCTTGCGAAACGTTAGAACTAATCTTTATTTCTTTTTTCATGTATTTTAATTTAACTTTTTTGCAACAATTACTTTTGTTTAATAGTTATAGATTTACCTTCTATTGAATATTCTATAGGAGTAGTTATATCTAAAAGTTTTAAAACATGTTCTATTGTTTTGTTTTGATCAACAATACAGGTATATCTATTGTATTTTAATTGGTTGCTAGTCAGGTGTATCTCCAAATCATACCATCGTTCTAATTTTTTTGCAATTTTTTCAAACGTTTCGTTATTGAAGAATAAGCTGCCATCTTTCCATGATGTATAATATTGTGTTATAACTTCATCAACTACCATAGTATTATTGTTTTTTGAAAAAGTTGCTTTATCGTTTGGCTTAAGTATATAGCTTTCTTTTCCTAATTTCGATTTAGTATTTTTACCTGTAATCTTAACAGAGCCTGTAACCAAGGTCGTTTCAATTGTTTCGTCATCGGGATACGATGAAACATTAAATACTGTTCCTAAAACTTCTATCTTTAAAAGGGATGTTGTTACTATAAAAGGTTTGTTTACATTATGTGCTACATCGAAAAAAGCTTCGCCTTCTAAAAAAACCTCACGGTTTTTACCGGTAAAAACCTCAGGGTATTTTAAGCTTGAACCTGAATTAATCCAGATTTTTGTTCCATCAGAAAGAACTACCTGAGTTTTTTCTCCATTTTTTGTAACCAATTCGGTATACTGAAAATGCTTATTATTTACTTTTTCAAATATGGAGTATGTTAACCAGCTAATTCCAAAAACAAATATAAATACAGCGGCAACTTTTAATAGTCTTCGTACAAAAAGGAATTTATTATTACTCTGTATATTGATTTTTCTTTTTACCTTTTCTCGTGCTACATCAATATTAATTAAATCATATTCATTTAATGTTCCGGATTTATCCCATATTTTTTTCACATCATCAAAATATGCTTTGTTTTCATTGTTTGAAGAAATCCATTTATCGAATATTTGTCTTTCTTCAGGAGTAGCTTCATCTGCTAAAATATTAGCAACAATTTCCCACTTGAAATGTTTATAATTCTTTTTCATTATTATTTGTTATATATGTTATGACAACTAAAGAAATGTTTAGGCCTATTTTTTATTAAAAAAAGATTTTGAATATTAATAGTAAAGGGAGGTAGTCTTGCAAATCGTGTCGAAGAATTTTGAGGGCTTTCCCTATCTGAACCTTCACAGTTTTGATTGAAATACCAAGATTTTCAGCAATTTCTTTATGTTTTAATCCCTTAAAACGACTTAGTTTAAAAATGATTTTACATTTTTTAGGTAATGATTCAATCGAATTATATATTCTTAAGTTTAATTCTTCCTCAACAAGAATGTCGTTGTTAAATTCATCAGTTTTATAATAATTTATTTGTTTTTTATAATTATCTCTTATTTTTAGATGTTTTAAATGGTTTAAACAACTGTTATTAACCGATTGAAAAAGGTAAGATTTTAAAGAAGTATTAATATTTAATTGTTCTCTTTTTTCCCATATTTTAATAAAAAGTTCTTGTACAATATCTTCTGCAACATCAATATTTTCGACATATTTATTTGCAAAAATGCATAAACTCGTATAATATGTATTAAAGATATAATCAATAGCTTTTTCGTCCCCTTTCTTTATTTTTTTAAATATATTTGATGCTAAATGAATCACATTAAAAAGTTAAAATCAATTAATAATTCGAAAATTAGAACATATAAATATTCATAATTTTTCTGTAAAAAAATTATATTTATAGTGTTTTTACAGAAAAACAATAAAAATAATAAGTTTTATTAGCAATCAAATGTAATTTAGTCTATTGTAAATAAATAATTACAATTAAACATTTATTCAATTGTCAAATAGCGGGAATGCCTACCACGTTAACCCGTATTATTCATACAAAAACGAAGTGAATTGTATGAATGTGTGATGGAATGTGGGTTGGCAATACGGGAAACCCCGATTTAGTAATACCAAAATTTGGGGTTGTTATAAATCTCAAATTTATTGGTATTACTTAATCGTCAGAAAAGTTATGAATTTTTCGGGTTAAATAGTGTTGTTGATAAAATTGTATTTTACAGGGGAAAAATATATGGAATAATGGATAAGAATTTTTTTGCATTAACCGACTTAAAACAGGGTTTTAAATTAATTCTTAAGTTTTTTTATTTTCAGTCCAAACCAAAGCACTTGCACCAAGAATTGCAGCTTTGCCACCTTTAAGCTGAGAGGGCAAAATTTGCACTTTGTTTTTATAAATGCTAAAAAGATTGGCTTCCATTGATTCTTTTACAGGTTTTAATAATAAATCTTCAGCATTGGCATGGCCGCCAAAAAGAAAAATAGCTTCAGGGCTGGTATGTGCAACAGAATTTGCTAAAGCTTTTCCAAGAATTTTTGCAGTAAAATCAAATGCTTCTAATGATATTATATCTCCTTTTTTTGCAGACTCATAAATTAGTTTTGAACTAATCTTTGAATTATTAACATCTCTTAAAACACTTGCTTTATTAGTTTTTGATAGCAATTCTATAACAGATCGTTTTATTCCACTGGCTGAAGCATAAGTTTCTAAACAACCTTTTCGTCCACAGCCACATAATCTTCCGTTTTCTACAACAATTGTATGCCCGATTTCTCCGGCAAAACCATCATGGCCACAAATAAGTTTTCCGTTAGAAACAATGCCACTTCCTAAACCTGTTCCAAGAGTTATAAAAAGAAAATCTTTCATGCTTTTAGCACCACCATATAGCATTTCTCCTAATGCCGCTGCATTGGCGTCATTTGTTAACCATACCGGAACGTTCAATTTTTCTTGCATCATTTTGGATAGAGGAATAACTCCTTCCCATTTTAAGTTTGGTGCATTTTCAATAGTCCCTTTATAAAAATTTGCATTTGGAGCTCCTATACCAATGCCTTTTAGCTGATATTCTTTGTTTATTTTATTAAATAAAACATTTAATTTATTTGATAGTTCGTCAACAAAATGATTAACTTTTTTATACCTTTTTGTAAATAGTGATGCTTTTTGTAAGATATTTCCTTGTTTATCAACAATGCCAATAATTGTATTGGTGCCACCAATATCTATACCTATTGCAATTTCTTTCATCTGTTTAATAAGGTTTGTAATCAGTGTGAATGTTACATGCTACTAAGGTTGAATATAAAAAACAAGGTCTTTTTAATACTCTTACTATAGAAAAAAGTGTAAACCAAGAAATGAAAAAAGCCCGCAAATAGCGAGCTTTTTTTAATTCAATTTATTTATGGAGTAATAGATCCGGCACCTGTTATAAAGTTAAGATCTATTGTGTATGTACCGGCAGTTAGTGTAATTCTATCCTGATCACCACCATCAGCACGGAATGCAATAACACTATCAAAAATCATAAATTCTACATGCCACCAATCAGCAAAATAAGGATGTGCAGCATACATTCTAAGTTCACCGGCAAACAAATCTTTAGTTATAGTAAGATTTGGGTCGCCAACTGTAAACTTGTTAGCTTCAACGGCCTGAGTCCAAGCCTGCTCCTCGGTTTCTCCTACACAAAAACCAATAAGGTAAACAGTTGGATCAACAACTGAGATTTTATCTAGTTCTAAATCAACAACAACCATGTAGTATCCGGTTGTAGTTACTGTTAAGTTACTGGCAGTACCTATAGTGTATTCACCATCACCTAAGTCGGTATCAAATCCAAATTCATCACCATCCCAAGCATGTTCAGGACGGAATTTGAATTCTTCCCCTGCTGTTATCCAAACAATTTTCCAGAATAAATTTTTATGGCCATATACAGCAACAGTAGGTAAATCAGTATCCCAATCACTTACTCCGGGACCAATCATGTAAAGTTGCTCAAAATATGTTGGTGGTGGTTCAACATCAGCTGTTTTCGTTAAAACGGAAGAAAAACCGGCTTCATCAGTCCATGCTAAAGCAACAGTGTACATACCTTCCTGGGCTAAAGTTAATGCGTAGTTTCCACCACCATTAACCATAGTAGTAGTTAAATTTGGTAAAGTACCGCTAAGAACACCACCAAAATTAGTGTTTGCAGCGTAATCGTCCATAACAACTTTCCAACTTCCAACCTGGCGGAATTTGAATTCACCTTCTCTCATTTCAATGTCTGCAGTTTCCCAACTCATTGCATCTTTTGACCATGTACCTGGCGTAAGTACTATATCAGTACCCCAATCGCCTACAGCCATACCAATAATACCCCAATTCATTGCTGGAGCAATAAAATAAGTATTAGAGCTTACATCAATAAAAAAATAATAAAGTCCGTCAGATGGAACAGAAAACGCACCGGAAGTTCCCAGATTTCCTCTTTGAATAAGATCAGCATCTGAAGCATTAGTTGCAGGGCGATAAGTAGTTTCTGTTGAACCAGCCTTAATTACTGCGTTAAAACCATCACCTGTTGCCGACAACGAAATAATGCTTC
>JAUVUS010000143.1 GCA_030600865.1 Bacteroidales bacterium
AATGCAAAAGCCACTTTTTTTTGTATTGGTCAGCAAATTGAAAATAACAAAGAACTATTAAAATCAATTCACGAAAAAGATCACCTAATTGGAAATCACACATGGACGCATGCCCGTTGGTTCGATTTATTTTCAACTAAAAAAATGCAAAATGATATTGAAAAAACAACCGATCTGATATTTGAAATCACTAACAAAAAAGTAAAGCTATTTCGTCCGCCTTATGGAGTTACCAATCCGGCTTTAAGAAGAGCTTTAAAAAATTTAAATTTTCATACAATTGGATGGAGCATTCGTTCTTTTGATACTATTAACAGTCCTGAAAAAACATTAAAAAGAATAAAAAATAAATTATCACCGGGCGATATCATTCTACTGCATGATAACCGTGAGCATATTGTTGAAATACTCAAATCGTTTTTAGAATATGTTAAAAATCAAGGCTATCAAGTTGTTCGTTTGGATAAATTACTAAATATTAAAGCATATAATCAGGAATGAAATTTGAAATTTGAAATACTAACTAATATTTATTTGAATGAAAATGTTAACCACCATACTAAGCCTCCTTGTTTTTACAGGCATTTTATATGCACAGGAAAGTGGTTTTAGTGAAATTATGAATATTGACAAAGTTAAAACTGAACTTAACAAATTATCAGATAATACTTCAACCATTCAGAGTAAATTTATACAGGAGAAGCATCTTAGCTTTTTAACCGAAAATATAATTTCAAAAGGAGAATTTTACTTTAAAAGTCCGAATCAATTACGTTGGGAATATTCCGAACCATTTGAATACATTATTGTGTTTAACGATAAAAATATTTTCATTAAAGATGAAGATAAAATAAGCACATTCGATACTGAATCGAATAAAATGTTTAGCGAAATAAGTAACATGATGATTGGCACTATTCAGGGAGATCTTTTTACTGATAGTGAGCGTTTTGATGTAAAATATTTCGAAAATACAAATCAATATTTGCTTGAGTTAGATCCCAAATTACCTGAAATGAAAAGCATGCTTAAAACCATTAAAATCTATATTGATAAATCTGATATTTCCGTGGCTAAAATCAAAATGATCGAAAGTTCTGATGATTATACAAGTATTGATTTCACTAATAGAACATTGAATCAGCCAATTGATAATGAAAAATTCAATATCAAATAAAATATTATTAGGTAGCATTCCCCCTTGGAGAAGGGGGTTAGGGGGATCGAAAAAAGCTACTTATACAAATCCCCCTGGCCCCCTTTTACAAAAAGGGGGAAATTTTTTATTACTGATTTCCATTCTAATTGTATCAAGTTGTTCAAATCCTTACAAGAATCTATCGAAAACAGAATGTTCGGCTGATAATATTAAGCAAATTCCCTATGCCCTGCCCTCTTCTGAAAAAACCTTAATCTATAAAGCGGATATTAGTTTTTATAAGAATGATATAAGCGGATTACTTATCATGAAAAAAATGGATGATAGTATATACCGTATTGCACTAACAACGCAATTTGGATTAAAAATATTTGATTTTGAATTAAATCACGGAACTCTGAATGTAAAATATTGCGCTGAATATCTTAACAAAAGAGTCATCATTAATACATTTCAGAATGATTTTAATTTGCTTTTAATACAAAACCAGGTTAAAAATATTTTTATCATTGAAAATCCTGAGCGAAATCAAAAAATATGGCAATTAAAATCCGGAAAACTCAACTATAATTATATTCAAAATACTGACTCAGAAAAGATTGAAAACATTAGTTTTAAGAAACAAAATTCTGAAAAAATATCAGTAGGTTTGTATAATTACAAGGGTAATATTCCTGGAAATATTACTTTGAAACATCACAATATTAAATTAAAAATGAATTTAAAATTGATACAATAATACCATGCTTTTAAAAGATTTCTATACCATAGTTGAATTAGACAGTAGCGATAAGGAAAACGTAAAAGCAATTATCGACTTAAATAAGGATCATGAAGTTTATGAGGGTCACTTCCCAGGCAATCCTGTAGTTCCGGGAGTTTGTCTTACTCAGTTAATTAAGGAAGTAATGGAAAGCGTGGAAAATACGGAACTTCGCATGGTATACGCCGATAATATAAAATTTTTGGCTGTTGTTAATCCTGAAATAAATAATAGACTTCAGATCGATCTTAAAGTAAAATACGACACCGAACAAAACCTTATAAAAGTTAACAGTGTTACACACTTTAACGATCAGGTTTTTTACAAATTTAAAGGTAACTTTAAGGCAAAATAATATTGGGGAGAATGACTGCGGATAAATGCAAAGAATTGTTCAGGGAGAAAAAGTGTTGCATTATAATTCCAACATATAATAACCACAGTACCGTTGAACAGGTTATTAATGATGTATTGGAATATACTGATCAGCTTGTTGTGGTTAATGACGGATCAACTGATAGTACAGAAGAAATACTGAGAGAATTCAATCAAATTAATGTAATAACTTACCCTAAAAATAAAGGGAAAGGATATGCTTTAAGAAAAGGTTTCCGTTTTGCATGGAATAAAGGATACGAATATGCTATTACAATTGATTCTGACGGTCAACACTTTGCCACCGACTTGCCTGAATTTATTAAAGCCATAGATAAAAATCCCAATGCAATTATTATAGGAAACCGAAATATGGAGCAGGAAGGAATTCCTGGAAAAAGTAGTTTTGGAAACCGATTTTCAAACTTCTGGTTTAAATTCGAAACAGGTATAAAAATTTCTGACACTCAATCAGGTTATAGGCTATATCCCCTGAAATCATTGAGCAAAATGATATTCTTCACCCGAAAATATGAATTTGAAATAGAAATAATTGTTCGTGCAGCATGGAAAGGCATTGATGTTAGCAATATTCCTATTCAAATTTATTATGCTCCGAAAGAAACCAGAGTTTCACATTTTCGTCCATTTAGGGATTTTTCAAGAGTTAGTGTTTTAAATACTGTTTTAGTAATTTATGCTTTGCTCATTGTAAAACCTTTTGAATTTATTCGTAAGTTAAATAAGAAAAATATACAGGAATTTTTCCGTACACAAATAACTCAAAACAAAGAACCAAATATTAAGATTACTTTTGCAGTAATGATGGGCTTATTCATGGGGGTGGCTCCTGTTTGGGGCTACCAGATGCTTATTGCTTTTGCGTTGGCTCATATCTCAAAACTGAATAAAGTTACTGTTTTGGTAACTTCAATTATTAGTATTCCGCCAATGATTCCGATTATAATATTTGCCAGTTTTAAAACCGGTGGATTATTTATTGAATCAAATAAACTTAACCTGAACTATCACTCAGGAATTAGCCTTGATTTAATCAAAGATAATTTGATTCAATACATTGTTGGAAGCCTTGTATTCGGAGTTATTTTGGCTGTTACATTCGGGATTTTAACATATATTTTACTTCTGATTTTCAAAAAAAAACCTGTATTACAGGAAGAGCTTGTCAAAACTTATCAAGATTAATCACAAATTAGTATGTCAGGTATATTTAACGGTTTATACGAACTCTTTCGAAAATTTAAAATCACATTTATATTTTTGATCCTGATTATATTTGGTTTATCGGCATGGCTTGTAACAAAAATCAAATTTGAAGAAGATATTACAAGAATGCTTCCATCTGATGAAAATATTCAGAGAATAAGCATGGTTTCGCAAAATATCAACTTTATGGATAAGTTGATTATAAACATTGCATTAAGCGATACCAACATTGCTCCTAATCCCCAAAAACTCATCGAGTTTGCAGATGATCTAAATAACAAGCTAACAAAACATCAGCCTGATTTAATTAAAGATATTAACTATCAGGTATCAGAAAAAATCATGTACGATGTATATGATGTTTTCTTCGAAAATCTTCCTGTATTTCTCGAAGAAAAAGATTATAAAAAAATTGACAGTTTAATTCAGCAATCTTCCGTTGAAAATTCAGTTAAAAACAATTTTAAAACACTAATATCACCGGCAAGTATGGTTATGAAGCGATTTATAATGAAAGATCCGCTTCATTTCACTCCTATTATTCTTGAGAAATTAAACACTTTTCAGATTGGTGATAATTATAATATTTACAATAACCGCATTTTTACAAAGGATAAAAGGAATCTGAATATATTTATAACATCAGCCTTTCCTTCAGGAGAAACTCAAAAAAACGGGAAATTAATACAGGCTCTTAATCGAACTATTGACAGCCTTGAAACTCAATTTAATAATGAAATAAATGCTCAATATTATGGTGCCGCTGCTGTAGCTGTCGGGAATGCTAATCGTATTAAAAAGGATATAAAACTTACGGTTACTATGGCATTAATTGTACTGTTGGTGTTTATGAGCTTATTTTTCCGAAAGAAGAGTATTTTCCTTATTCTGTTTCTTCCAGCCATTTTTGGTGGTAGTTTATCCTTAGCAATTCTCTATCTGATTAAGGGCAGTATATCGGCTATTTCTCTGGCTATTGGTTCTGTGCTATTGGGAATTACAGTTGATTATTCGTTGCATTTATTTACGCATTACCGAAGTGTTGGCGATGTAAAAAAGGTAATGAAAGATATTGCAACACCGGTATTTTTGAGCACTCTGACAACTGCATCTGCATTTCTGTGTTTATTATTTGTTAGTTCCAAGGCTCTTCAGGATTTAGGAATGTTTGCAGCCATAAGTGTTGTCGTTGCCGCACTATTTTCATTAATAGTATTACCTCATTTTCTAAAGAAAAAAGATTACGAAAAAGTTGCCCAAAATCAACATAAATCTATAGTAGAAAAAATTACATCATATCCATTCGATAAAAACAAATACCTGATATTTGGAATTGCAGCCTTCACCATTGTTTCTATGTTTTTCTCAGGAAAAACTTCGTTCGACGGCGATATGGATAAAATGAGCTATCTGTCGGAAGAGTTAAAGGAAGCCGAAGATAATCTTAATAAAATTGCAAACGTTACGCTCAAATCAGTATACCTGATAAGTACCGGAAATAATTTACAAGAAGCTTTAATAAACAGCGAAAAGGCCATTCCTGATCTTGAAAAACTAAAACAGGAAGGTATTATAAATCAATATACATCAGTTAGCAAAATTCTAATTTCTGATTCGCTTCAAAAAGAAAGAATCAAACGCTGGAATACTTTCTGGACTCCTGAAAAAATTAATCAATTGAAACTGAATCTTCAGACGTCTGGCGAAAAATATAAATTCAAATCCGATGCTTTTTCATCTTTTTATAATCTTTTTGAGAAAGAATTTAACACTGTAAATTCAGAAGAATTAGGCGATTTAAGAAAACTATTTTTAGATGAATACATAACTGAGAACAAAGATATTACTACAGTTGTCAGCATTTTAAAGGCTGATGAATCGAACAAACCTCTCATTTATGAAACATTTGCTGATGAAAACGATTTGGTAGTATTCGATAAAAAGTATATGACCGATAACCTGGTTCGTGTATTAAAAAATGATTTTAATTTACTGGTTAAACTTTCTTTAATCATTGTTTTCTTAATCCTTCTGTTATCGTTTGGTAGAATTGAACTGGCGCTTCTAACATTTATCCCAATGGTAATTTCGTGGATTTGGACCTTAGGAATAATGGGAATATTTGGAATCAAGTTTACCATTTTCAACATCATAATTTCAACCTTTATTTTTGGATTAGGAATTGATTATTCCATTTTTATTATGCGTGGAATGCTGCAAGAATACAAATATGGAGTTAAAAACCTTAATTCTTATAAAACATCTATTTTCTTATCGGCAGTAACAACTATAACCGGAATTGGGGTTCTGATTTTTGCGAAGCATCCTGCTTTAAAATCAATGGCCTTGCTTTCAATAATTGGAATTTTATCGGTAATAATAATTTCCTATACTATTGAACCTGCATTATTCAAATTATTTATTTTAAATCGTAAGAAAAAGGGTAAAATAGCTTTCTCGTTTCAGGAACTTCTGAACTCCATTATTGCCTGGAGTATATTTGTTGCAGGATCAATATATATATCTTTTGTAGGATTTATACTTAGTAAAGTATTTGGAATTAATAACAAAAGATTAAAACAATTTCTTAATTATTCAATGAGCTATTCTAGTAAGGCACTTTACTATGGAATGTTTAATATTCGTAAAAAGATAATAAATCCTAATAAAGAAAAGTTAAAAAAACCCTGCATTATTATTTGCAATCATCAATCACATCTTGATTTAATTTACAATATGTCCATTAGTCCCAAAATTATTATTCTAACAAATGATTGGGTTCAAAAGAGTAAAATTTATGGACGTATTGTTCAAATGGCAGATTTCTATCCTTTTTCGGAGGGTTACGAAACACTGGTTCCTAAGCTTAAGAAAAAGGTAAAAGAAGGATTCTCAATTTTAGTATATCCTGAAGGTACCCGATCAGTTAATTACAAAATGAAACGTTTTCATAAGGGAGCATTTTATAGCAGAAAAACTTAATCTGGATATTTTACCAATTGTTATGCACAGCACAGGTTATTGCATGACCAAAGGCGATGATTTATTAGTTAAAAATGCAACTGTAACAGCTAAATATTTAGATCGAATTACTCCTGACAATAAAGATTACGGAGCAAACTATTCGGAAAGAGCTAAGAAAATAGGACGATATTTCAGGGAAGAGTACAATCAAATGAGACTGGAATTGGAAGGAAC
>JAUVUS010000380.1 GCA_030600865.1 Bacteroidales bacterium
ACACCAGCTTTAAAAAAAATAAAAGTAATAGGAACTTATTTATTGCCTGAAGAACTATTTGATCTGAAACGCTCTTTGGAAACTATTAGAGCAATCTTAAATTTTTTTAAAACACGAAAAGAAGAAGATAAATATCCTTATTTGCAGAAATTAGCTGAGAATATTAAACTTTTTCCATTTGTTTTTGAAAGAATTGATTCGATTATTACAAAGCAAGGAAAAATAAAGGATAATGCATCGCCGGAGTTAAATGCTATTCGTAGTGATATTAGAAATAAGGAAGGCACTGTTTCCAAAAGATTACATAGTATATTAAGAGAAGCTCAAAAAAGTGGAATTGTTGATCAGGATGTAACCTTGTCAATTCGGGATGGCCGTGCAACAATACCGGTTGATGCATCGCATAAACGAAAAATAAAAGGCTTAATTCTCGATGAGTCGGCAACCGGTAAAACAGCTTATATTGAGCCAGCTGAAATTGTTGAATTAAACAATGATATTAAAGAACTGTATTACGCAGAAAGACGTGAAATAGTAAAAATTCTCACTCAGTTTACTGATGATATTCGTCCTTATGTCGATGATTTACTATTTGCTTATGATTATATGGGAACCATTGATTTTATTCGATCAAAAGCATTGTTGGCAAATAAGATTAATGGCATAAAACCTATATTTAGTGACAGACCAATGCTGGAATGGAAAAAGACTGTTCATCCATTATTATATTTATCTTTTAAGGAAGAATCAAGAATAGTTGTACCTCTTGATATTGAATTAAATAATGATAATCAAAGAATTTTATTGATTTCCGGGCCAAATGCCGGAGGCAAATCTGTTTGTTTACAAACGGTTGGCTTACTTCAGTATATGTTTCAATGTGGGTTATTGGTTCCAATGAATGAAAATTCTGAAATTGGCTTATTTCAAAATCTTTTTATAAATATTGGTGATGATCAGTCCATTGAAAATGATTTGAGTACATACAGTTCTCATTTGCTGAATATGAAATATTTTATAAAATCAGCAAATAATAATACACTTGTTCTTATTGATGAATTTGGATCAGGAACAGAACCAATGCTGGGTGGAGCAATTGCAGAAGCCATTCTCGACTCTTTAAATCAGAAAAAATCTTTCGGCGTAATCACAACACATTATACATCATTGAAACATTTCGCCTCATCGGCACGGGGAATTGAAAATGGGGCTATGCTTTTCGATACTGCTAAGATTCAACCTTTGTTTAAACTTTCAATTGGTGAACCGGGAAGTTCATTCGCTTTCGAAATTGCAAGGAAAATAGGATTGCCAGAAGATATTTTGCAAAATGCAACTCAGAAAATAGGAAAGGATCATATCGATTTTGATAAAAATCTAAAAGATATTATTCGTGACAAACGATACTGGGAGACCAAGCGTGAGAATATAAGAAGATCAGAAAAAAAACTCGAAGAGCAGATTGCAAAATATACATCGGAGCTTGAAATTGTTGATAAATCACGCAAAGAAATCCTAAAAAAAACGAAGGAAGAAGCCGAACTGTTATTGGCTGATGTAAATAAACGCATAGAAAATACAATTCGTGAAATAAAAGAGAGTAAAGCGGAGAAAGAGCAAACAAAAAATGCCCGTAAAAGTTTGGCAGATTTTAAAGACAACCTGAATAAAATTGGTTCTGAAGAAGAAACCAGGATTCAACGAAAGATTGAAAAACTTAAAATCAGGGAAAAGCACGGAAAGAGAAAAACAAGTATTGAGGAAGTTACACAAATTAAAAAAGCTGATCTTAGTTTAATTGAAAAAGGAGATAAAGTAAAGTTGTTCGGACAGGATAGTGTTGGAGAAGTACTTGATGTTAATGGGAAAAGCATAATGGTTGCTTTTGGGAATATGATTACAACTCTTGATGAGAAAAAGCTCGAAAAAATTTCAGAAAAACAATACAAACAACATACTGGGAGTTCAAGTTCAAAAAAAGCATCATCCTGGGATTTTGGAGAACGAAGATTAAAATTTAAACCAGAGATTGATGTGCGTGGGAAACGTGCCGAAGAGGCTTTGCAAGTAGTTAATGATTTTATCGATGAGGCCATTGTTATTAGCATGGGATCTGTAAAAATTTTACACGGAAAAGGCGATGGTATTTTACGTCAATTAATTCGTCAATACCTTGAAACTGTTGATGTTGTAAAATCTTTTCATGACGAGAGTGTCCAATTTGGTGGTTCA
This sequence comes from Bacteroidales bacterium, assembly GCA_030600865.1. GTDB lineage: Bacteria > Bacteroidota > Bacteroidia > Bacteroidales > UBA12077 > UBA12077. The sequence continues at coordinate 2,233 of JAUVUS010000380.1, forward strand.
GGTATTACCATAGTAGAATTTGAATGATAATAAAATTTTGTAAATTTGGGATAAACTAAATCCTAAAACCATTGATACTAATTTATACAAATAAGACTTCGCAAAGACTCAATTATATATTAAAATTTTTATTTAATGATATTCAGGGAGTCGAATTTAAAATTGTAACAGATAAAAACGAATTTGTCACATCTGATTTTCCTAAGATTAATTATACTACCGATCCAATGGAGGGAAGTATTCAAATTATCCCGACTGACCTTTTATTTGAATCAAATATTTTACAAAAGAAAATTGAGGTAAGTAATTGGGGAAATCTCAAGGTGTTTTTTCAAACTTCTGAAAATTCAGACATCCCTTTTGATTTATTTGCTGCCAGTTTTTATTTAATTAGTCGCTACGAAGAATACTTGCCTTTTAGTGCCGATAAACATGGCCGTTTTGAGGCAAATCAGAGTTTGGCCGGTAAAAACGGGTTTTTATACGATCCTGTTATAGACCAATGGGCTTGTAAGTTATCCGGATTACTAAAAGAAGGATTTCCGGACCTGCCTGCCGGACAGGCAGGATTTGAAACTTGTAAAAGAGAGTTTAAATATATTTCTACCATCGATATTGATAATGCTTATGCATATTTATATAAAGGGACTGTAAGAACAATTGGTGCTACAATGCGCGATTTATTTAAACTCGATGTTAATGAGAACATAAAACGTTTCCAGGCATTAACGGGCGAAAAAGATCCTTTTGATACTTATGGTTATCTGGATGCATTGCATAAACAATATGGTATTGAACCTTTGTGGTTTTTCCTGGTTGGAAATTATAATACTTACGATAAAAATCTCCCTTTAGATAATGAAGCTTTTCAGGAACTAATAAAGGAAATATCGGAAGTTGCAGAAATTGGGATTCATCCTTCGTACGAATCCAATAAGAGTTTTGATCAATTGAAAAAAGAGTTTGATTATTTATCAGGTATTTCAAAAAAACCTATTACTAAAAGCCGCCAACACTATTTAAAATTGTTATTTACTGAAACTTACCAGAACTTAATTAAGTTAGGTATAAAAGAAGATTATACTCTTGGTTACGCTACAGATGTTGGATTTAGAGCAGGTACTTGTACTCCGTTCAATTTTTATGATTTATATAACGAAAAAGAGACCGATTTGA
>JAUVUS010000435.1 GCA_030600865.1 Bacteroidales bacterium
AGTTGGCAACGCGACCGCGAAAATCTTCATAAAGAATATTCTGCAAGAATTCAGGAGCATTTTGAAAATGCAGGAATAAAAAGAGAACCATCTGAAAACGATATTTTAAAATATCAACTGTGGGAAGAGCAAGAGCACAAATGTATTTATACAGGAGAAAGCATTGGAATATCAGATTTTTTAGGAAATGCCCCTTCATTCGATATTGAACATACAATTCCTCGTAGTTTATCATTTGACAATTCTCAACAGAATAAAACTCTATGCCAGAATAAATTCAACAGAGATATTAAACGAAATAAAATTCCTTCTGAATTAATAAATCATAGTGAGATATTAGGAAGGATTGATAAATGGAAAAAGAAATATGAAGACATAGATAAACAAGTACAAATACAAGTAAGAAAATCAAGGTCTGCAGCAACAAAAGATTCTAAAGATTTTGCTATCCAACGTAGACATAAATTGGCAGTTGAAAGAGACTACTGGAGAAATAAATACGAACGTTTTACAATGTCTGAAGTAAAATCTGGATTTAAAAACAGTCAGATGGTGGATATAGGTATAATTACCAAGTATTCTCGTTTGTATCTTAAAACCTTATTTGATAAAGTTTATACTGTTAAAGGAAATACAGTTGCCGATTTTAGAAAACTTTGGGGTTTAAAGAAAACCAGAGTAAATCACATTCATCATTGTATTGATGCTATTACCATAGCCTGTATGACAAAGCAGAATTATGAAAACTTGGCAAAATATTATCACGATTCAGAAGAAATGTACATTGCACGCAGCGATAAAAAACCGAATGTATCAAAGCCTTGGGAAACTTTTACCGAAGATGTAAAAGGAATAGAAAAAGAAGTTCTTGTTTCTCATTATACACCCGACAATTTGCCTAAACAAAGCAAAAAGAAACTCAGAAAAAGGGGGAAGATTGAAAAAAATAAAGAAGGAAATATCATTTATCAAAAAGGAGATACAGTAAGGGGGAGTTTACACAAAGAAACTTTCTATGGAGCAATAAAAAGAGAAATAGTTAATAAGAATGGAGAAAAAGAAGAAAAAGTATTATATGTAGTTCGAAAACCCTTAGAATTTTCTGATTCTGGTTTTAAAAGTATTAGTGATATTAATAAGATTGTTGACGAAGGAGTTCGTAATATAATCTTAAAACTTATTAATGAAAAAGGGATAAAACAAGCCTTAAGCGAACCTGTTTGGATGAACGAAGAAAAACAAATTCCTATTAAAAAAGTGCGTTGTTATACACCAACTGTTACAAATCCTATACACCTGAAAAAACATAGAGATATATCTAAACAAGAATACAAACAAAATTATCATGTTACGAATGATGGAAATTATTTAATGGCTATTTACGAAGCGAAAGATGCAAAAGGAAAAATAAAACGTGATTTCGAAATTGTAAATAATCTTAAAGCAGGAGAATATTTTAAGCAGTCTGTTCAAGATACTTTAAAAGCTCAGGGAATAAATCATCTTGAAGGATTAATTCCAGATTCAAAAGAAAGTGGTAAACTTACTTTACCACTAAAATATGTTCTAAAATCGGGTACAATGATAATCTTTTGGGAAAATTCACCAGATGAAATTTGGGAATTAGATATAAATGGAATACGAAATCGTTTGTATAAAATAATTAAACAAAATAAGGATGGAAGAATTGCTTTTAAATTTCAACAAGAAGCAAGAAATGATGAAGAGCTTAAAAAAGATTATGAGGAACAGTATAATAGTAAAGCTCCTAAATCATTAACAAATGGAGAATCAAAAGTTAATTTTGATAACCCTTATCCAAAATTATTACTGAGTCCATCTAATTTTAATATGTTAGTCGAAGGTTATGCCTTTAAAATAAACACCATTGGACAAATTGAGAAAATATAAATATTGCTTATGTTAAAACGTACATTATATTTTACCAAACCCAGCTATTTATCTCTTAAAAATAAACAGTTGCTTGTAGAAATAAAGGATGAAGATCATGCAAAAACAGTTCCAATTGAAGATATTGGTTTTATGTTGATTGAAAATATGCAAATTACATTAAGTATGCCTCTAATTGTAGAGTTAATGAACAATAACGTGGCGGTTATTTTTTGTAACGAAAAGCATCATCCGCAATCTATGCTGCTTAATATGGAAGGAAATCACCAACAAACTGAGATTTACAGGCAACAAGTTGCGGCTTCCGAACCTTTAAAAAAGAATTTGTGGAAACAAACTATTGTGGCTAAAATTGAAAATCAGGCAAAAGTGTTAGATAAGTTAGGTTTCGATTCAACACCTTTACCGCATTTAGCAAAACAAGTAAAGAGTGGCGATAGCGATAATCGAGAAGGCATGGCAGCTCGCTTATATTGGAAAAAACTGTTTGGCGAGAGTTTTGTTCGCGATCGATATGGCGATTGGCCCAATGCTATATTAAATTATGGATACATAGTTTTACGTGCTGCAGTGGCAAGGGCCTTAACGGGCTCAGGTTTATTACCATCTTTTGGTATTTTTCATAGCAATCGTTACAATGCATTTTGTTTGGCCGATGATATGATGGAGCCATACAGGCCTTTTATTGATTTATTGGTATGGGATATTTGCCAAAAATACTCCGATGTTAATGTGCTTGAAAAAGAAATTAAAGCCGAAATTCTTGAAATCCTCTCATCCGATGTAGGTATGAAAAAACAAACCCGGCCTTTAATGATTGCTATTACACATACAACAGCATCTCTGGCAGCATGTTTTACTGGAACTAAAAAACAAATAGAGTTTCCATTAATTGTTTAATTTATGGAACATAACCGTCTAAATGC
>JAUVUS010000457.1 GCA_030600865.1 Bacteroidales bacterium
ATAATATTGGGAGTATATATCTTGCCATTAACGATATTGACAATGCTTTAGATTTCTATTTATCATCATTAAAGATTCGTGAAAACATTAATGATATTTTAGGTATTGCACAAACTCAAACTAACATTGCCCTTGTTTATAAAAGACTTAGTAATTATCAGGAAGCTTTGAATTATTTTAACAAATCACTTAGCAACTATTACAATATTGGAAACAGATCCTTAATTGCAAGCTCTATAAATCAAATTGGAAGTATTTATAAAAAATTAAATAAATACGATTTAGCACTTGAAAATTACCTTAAAGCACTTAAAATACAGCAAGAATTAGATAATCAAGATAAGATTGCTTCATTATTAATCAATATTGGGATTATATATGCCGATATAAGTAATTATCATAAAGCTTTGGAATCATTTTCTATTGCTTTAGAAATTAAAAGAAAATTGGGTAACAAAAAAGAAGTTGCCTATTCACTGCATATTATAGGAAATACCTTTCTTAAACTTAGAAACTATACCGAAGCCTTAAGGTATTACAACGAATCGTTAAGTTTAAGAAAAGAAGTTGGAGATAAAGTAAGTATCTCCAATTCCTATAAAAGTATTGGCAATACGTATCTCGAACTTGGTGAATATGATAATTCAATAACCAATTTAAATAATTCCCATAAAATTAGAGAAGAAATAGGCGCTATGAATGGAGTAAGCGATATTCTTAATGATATTGGTAATTATTACCTCAGAATAAATAAATTAGATAAAGCCCTGGAATACTTTTTAAAAACAGTGGATATTTGCAAAAAAACCAATGATCAATATTTAACAGGACTTTGTCTGCGAAAAATAGGTACTATACAATTGGAAAAAGGTTCTGAAATTGATGGCTTAGATAATATCAATAAATCACTTCAAATAGGTCAAAATATTGACAATCTTGAATTAATTAAAAATGCTTATTTTGAATTATTCAATTACTATAATAAAAGCGGAAATAAGGATAAAGCCCTGGATAATTATTTGAATTATGCACTGGTAAAAGATTCAATAAATGCAAAATTGAATTCTCAAAGACTTGTTGAAATACAAATGAATTTTGAGCTCGAAAAAAGCTATAATGAAATATCAAGAATTGAAAACGAAGTTACTAAGTTAGTTGCAGAAAATAAAATCAGAGAACTTGAACTTAAAAAACAAAAAAATGTCAGAAATTTTCTCTTTGTTATTGTTTTACTGACATTAACTTCAGGAATTCTTATTTTTAGTCAGTTTTTATCAAAACGAAAAACAAATATTTTATTACGGGAAAAAATTAATGAAGTTGATCAATCAAATAAATTACTCAAAGAATCAGAAGATAATCTTAAAATCTTAAATGCAACAAAAGATAAGTTTTTTTCAATTATTGCACACGATCTTCGAAATCCATTTAATGCTCTGCATGGATTAACTCATCACCTATTAAATAATTATGAGGAGTTTGATAAAAACGAAATTAAACAATCACTTGAATTAATATATAATTCAGCTGATGATTTGCTCGAACTGCTGGAAAATCTTTTACACTGGTCAAGAACTCAACGTGGTAAAATGCAATTTTCTCCTAAAGAAATTAACTTGTCAGGAGTAATTAACAAAATATTTAATCTTTTGAGCATGAATGCCGAAAAGAAAGAAATAAATCTTGTTAATGAAGTTAATCAAGAAAAAACAATCTTTGCTGATTATGATATGTTCACAGCGATAATACGTAATTTAATTTCTAATGCTATAAAATTTTCATTTACAAATAGTTTTATTAAAATAAGTAGCAAAAATTTTGAGGAATATACAGAAATTTCTGTTATGGATAATGGTGTTGGAATTAGTCCGGAAAATATTAAAAAGCTTTTTAGAATCGATATACATCATTCAACTTCCGGCACATCGGAAGAACAAGGCAGTGGTTTAGGTTTAATTCTATGTCGGGAATTTGTTGAAAAACATAATGGGGAAATATGGGTTGAAAGTGAAATAAATAACCTGCCTGCCGATAAGAATGACAAGGCAGGAGGAAGTACATTTAAATTTACAATCTCAAACAACATTAAAGTTTAAATTATGGCAAAAAAGGATATCTCGTATAACGATGCTGTTGAAGAAATAGAAGAAATATTGCATCAGATTGAAAATGAAGAATTAGATATTGATATTTTATCAGAAAAAGTAAAAAGAGTTTCGACATTATTAAAACTTTGCAAGAAGAAACTTCATCAAACCGAAAATGAAGTTCAAAAAATACTAGAAGATATTGATGGTGAATAAAAAAGGCTGCTCTATATAGAACAGCCCTTTTAACCTAAACCATCTTACATTAAGGAACTATACATTGATCTGAAATTTCAATGAAGTTTGCGAAACTTCAGCATCAATGAACTCTTCAAAAAGGTCGTGAACGTATGAAATATCTAAAGCATAGCCTATATTCATCGAAGCTGTTTTATATATTTCATTTGTAATATATTTAATCTGATTTTGATTTGCTATTAAAACCTGAATTGGATCTATTTCCTCGACATTAAATTTTCCTTGCGATTTTTTCAATATTGCAAGATTATTGTTAATGATTTGTTTCATTCGCTTGTGCGA
>JAUVUS010000368.1 GCA_030600865.1 Bacteroidales bacterium
ATTAATATAGGAGTAAGGTGTCCTGATTGTCAGATTTCTGAAAATCATGTGTTGTTTTCCAATACTCATATTGAATTTCATATTATAAACAACAAAGCCAGATTTTTCCTGGAATTTTAATTTTTTAGTATAAAAATTGACTACTCCGTTTTCAATTGTAAGGTTCCTTATGTCCAAATCTTCTATATGACAGACTAAATCATTAAAACTTACTACTCCCTGTGTTTTTTGTGTTTTTTTAAAAGATTTAAACCGGAAAGTTGACTTGTGCATTTCAACGTTTTTAAAAGATATTTGCCATTTAGGTTTATTATTAACGGATGTATCTTTTTTGTAAGTATCCTCTGTAACAAACCTGATATTTATAGCTTGTAAAGAATCAAATTTATGCAGATAGATTTTAGCATTAACTAAGTTTATATTACTTAGGTTAATTATTCGCTGTTTTTTATCAAACTTTTTTAAGTTGCAAATTATCTCTTCTGAAAAAAGCAATGTATCTTTTAGTTGATCTTCGATATATACATTTTTTAACACTACACGATTAAAAAATTTAAAATTCACTGATTTAACTTCGAACTTAGCATTCAGATTTTCAGAAATTTCTTTGGCAATTTTTTGGGTAAGAAAGGTTTGAACTTTACTGTTTTGTAAAACAAAAAAAGCCATTGTTGGTATTACTATTAATACCAACAAAAAAACGATCAATATTTTATATATTTTTTTAATACTTTTGCCCTTTGAAACTCTAACGCAAAAGAAGCAAAAAAAATTATAAATAACTCAAATTCTAAACAATAAATGAGTGTTATAATACTTGGGATTGAATCATCATGTGATGATACTTCAGCAGCAATTATTAAAGATGGTTATCTTTTATCAAATATAATTGCTAATCAGGACGTTCATAAAGCTTATGGAGGTGTTGTCCCTGAGTTAGCTTCTAGGGCGCATCAGAAGAATATTATTCCGGTTGTTGATCAGGCATTAAAACTTGCAAAAATTTCGAAAAATGATATTAATGCAGTTGCTTTTACTCGTGGACCGGGCTTATTAGGATCGTTATTGGTAGGGACTTCATTTGCTAAGTCATTTTCATTGGCAATGGATATTTCTTTAGTTGAAGTAAACCATTTGCAGGCACATATTCTAGTACATTTTATTAAAGAATTGGAAAAGGAGAAAAAAGTACCTGAATTTCCATTTTTGTGTTTGTTGGTTTCTGGTGGGCATACACAGATTGTTATAATAAAAAACCATTTAGAAATGGAAATTATTGGGCAAACTATTGACGATGCAGCCGGTGAAGCATTTGATAAATGTGCTAAAGTTATTGGTTTGCCTTATCCGGGTGGACCTGTTATTGATATAAATGCTCAACAAGGTAATAAGCATGCTTTTACTTTTAGTAAACCAAGAATAAAGAATCTTGATTATAGTTTTAGTGGATTAAAAACTTCCTTTTTATATTTTATTCGCGACAGTATAAATAAAAATCCTGATTTTGTGAAAGAAAATATGATGGATTTGTGTGCCAGTATACAGTTTACTATTATTGAAATATTAATGAATAAGTTGGAAATAGCTGTGAAACAAACGGGAATAAATCAGATAGCTGTGGCTGGTGGTGTTTCTGCAAATTCAGGTTTAAGAAATGCTCTTGAGGAAAGAGCTAAAGATTTTGGATGGGAAACCTTCATGCCTGAATTCAAATTTACTACCGATAATGCAGCAATGATTGCTATTACAGGATATTACAAATATCTGAATAAAGAATTTACCAGTCAGGATATTGTTCCATTAGCCAGGTTTCCTTACTAATAAATGCCTAACCTGCTTGCCAGCAGGCTGGTTAGACATTTATAATTTTAAATTCATTTTAGCCCAATACAAAGGAGTTGAAATAATAATTAATAGTGCTAGTGAAGATAATCCAATACCTATCCCGAACCTATCAGCTAAAAATCCTATAATTGGTGCGATTATAGCTGCTAAAAGACTTTTTGCTTGTGAATTAGCTGAAAGAGCAGTTGCTAGAATGTCATCTTGATATAATTCACTAACATAAGCAACACCAACTGGATTTCGAAGATTTTCAATTAGGTATATTCCTATATAAAACATGATAGAGGCAAAATAAAATCCGTAATGAAAAAATATTCCGCTTAAGAATGCTAATACGAATCCAATATACATAGTAGAATTTAAAACTAGTTCTATTGATTTGAATTTGTCTGTTAATTTTCCTGCTTTTCGTGATGCATAGGAAGTTGAAAAATAAATAATGAAATATAAAATCCCAATAAGTATTGCTGATCTTTGATTATCAGATAAAGCTAGCATGACTGGAATAGATAAAGCAAATATTTGAATTACGGCTTGTAAATAATCCTTAATAGCTCTGTGAAATCCACTGTGAACAGAGAGATTCGCAATTGCCCTTAAAATATGTTTGTTTTTAAATGAGAATTTAAAATCACGTAATACTTTGTATAATCTTTCTTTTATACTATCAGTTTTTGAATAGATATTTTTTCCATCTAATACTTTAGGATAAGTAGAAATAAGTAGCAGGTCTAATAAATATGGAATAGTTGAAAAAATAAAAATGGATTTAAAGTTCCCTGTATAAAAAACAATTGAGGCGGCTAGTAGTGAAGAAATTGCAGATCCCATTTGCGACCACGATCTGGTATGTCCGTAATAATGAACACGCTGATCTTTCCACCCTTTTATTTTTAAGTAATCGAATATCATTGCTTTATGAGTACCGGTTCTAAAGGCATCTCCAATAGCATAAAATATTATTGCAATAATGAAGATGTAATAAGAGTCTGATGTAAAGAATATTAAGAAGGAAGTGATATAAAATAAAAATGAAACTATGAGTGATTTCTTTCGGCCAAAAACATCGGCAATAATTCCAGAAGGTATTTCTAGAATATTAATAAAAACTTCACGAATTGCATATAATGTTCCTATTTGCAAAAAGGTAATATTTTTATCAAGAAAAAATAAAATAAGAAATGGTTCAAAAAAGCGTAAGTTCTTTAAAAAACCGTAAAAACAGAATTTATAATACTGATTATCTTTTACAAATTCTACGTTCATGTCTTTTAAACCTTTTTCATTTTGAATCGTCAATTTACAATAAAAACCTATAAAAGTTTTCTGTTTAACGATAAAAATATATTTTTGTTAAAATTTTAAAAAAATATTATGAAAGTTTTTTATACGATTATACTTAGTTGTTTTTTCCTTCCTATCTTTGGACAAATTGATATGGATGCAACTAATATGAAGAGGGATATTTCTTTTTCTAAATCATTAAAGAATGAAGTAAAAAGGAGTAAATTGAATTTTTATCTAAGTGAAGAATGGATGGGAGGAGTTATATTTACTAATGATTCTTCAGCTATTAATGGTTGTTCTTATAAATATAACATTTATACTGATCAAGTAGAATTAAGAACATTGGTAAATCCTTCGACTGTTGAGTATTTATCAATTGGTTCGAAAAAGTTTGTATACTCGGAATATTTTATGGAAGAAAACATAAAATTTGAAG
>JAUVUS010000448.1 GCA_030600865.1 Bacteroidales bacterium
ATTAGTTACGGGCTACTATCGCTTGGTATGCAAAAAGGTGACAAAATTGTAACTATCACCAATAATCGTCCTGAATGGAATTTTGTTGACATGGGAATGGCTATGATTGGTGTTGTTCACGTGCCTGTATTTACTTCTTTAAGTTCTGATGAATATGAATTTATTCTACAGCACTCCGATGCAAAATTGATATTTGTATCCGACAAAGCACTATATAATAAGGTTTTACAGGCAGCTAAAAAAATCAATAAAAATGAAATTATTTATTCATTTGATATTATTGATGAAGTTAGAAACTGGAATGAAATTCTCAATCTGGGTAAAGAAAGTACAGTTTATTATAAAGAAGAAGTAGAAAAACTAAAAATAAGTATTAATGAAAATGATTTTGCTACATTAATATATACATCAGGAACCACAGGTACGTCAAAAGGTGTTATGTTATCGCATAAAAACCTGGTACAAAATTTTCTTGCTGCTGCTGAAGTATTTAAACTCACTATTGATGATAAATTTCTGAGCATTCTTCCACTATGTCATGTTGGTGGCAGAATGGGTAATTATCAAACACAATATAATGGAAGTAGTTTGTATTATGCTGAGAATATGGGAACCATAGCCGCTAATATGAAAGAAATTAAACCCAATGGTTTTGATACTGTACCTCGTCTTCTTGAAAAAGTTTTTGATAATATAATTGCAAAGGGTAAGAAACTGAAAGGATTCAAAAAGACAATTTTCTTTTGGGCGATTAAAATTGGTTTAAAATATAAACCCAAAGGGGAAAGTAGCTGGTGGTATGAGATGAGATTAAAAATTGCAGACAAACTGATTTTTACTAAATGGCGTGATGCTTTGGGAGGAAAAATACGAATAGTAGGATGTGGTGGTGCTACTTTACAACCCAGGCTGGAAAGAGTATTTTGGGCGGCAGGGATTAAAATAATAAATATGTATGGACTTACAGAAACATCGCCAATAATTACTATTAACAGGCAGACTATACCCGATTTAAAACTGGGAACAGTTGGAGCATTAATCGAGGGTGTCAAGATTAAAATTGCCGATGATGGTGAAATTCTTTGTAAAGGCCATAATGTAATGCTTGAATATTATAAAAATCCTGAATTAACAGAACAGGTTTTCGATAAGGATGGATGGTTTCATACAGGTGATATTGGTTATATGGATAAAAATAAATTTCTTATGGTTACCGATCGAAAAAAAGAGATTTTCAAACTGTCATCCGGCAAATTTATTGCACCACAAGTGATCGAGAATAAAATAAAAGAATTGAATTGTATTGATCAAATTATGGTTATTGGAGAGCATGAGAAATTTGCCAGTGCATTAATATCTCCAAATTTTACATATATTAATGATTGGTGCGATCAGAATGATCTTAAATACAATTCCAATGAAGAAATTATTCAAATTCCTGAAGTATATTCCTTAATGCAGCACGACATTAAAGATTTCAATAAGAAAGTTGCTAAAGCAGAACAAATTTTAAAATTCAAGCTTATAGCAGATGAATGGTCTCCTGCTTCAGGAGAACTATCTCCTACCTTGAAATTGAAAAGAAAATTTATTGCAGAAAAATATAGAGATCTGATTGAACAAATCTATTCTAAACAGATAGTTTAATAACAGTTAGGTTAAAAAGAAATATATTAAGAAAGTTTCTTCTTTATCAATTCCACAAAATTATTGATATCTTCTTCCTGCGTATCAAAAGATGTCATCCAGCGTACTTCGTTTCTTGATTCGTCCCAGTCGTAAAAAAAACACTCCTGTTTTAATTCCGGTATAATTTCTTTTGGAACGATGGCAAAAATACCATTTGCTTCTACTTTTTGGGTTATCTGTATTTGTGGTATATCTTTTATTTTAGAAGCTAACAGTTGAGCCATATTATTGGAATGCTTTGCATTGTCGTACCATAAATTATCTGATAAATATCGTTCAAACTGAATAGAAATAAATCGCATTTTCGATGCCAACTGCATTCCTTGCTTACGTACATATTTAAAATCCTGTCCTAATTCCTTATTTAAGAAAAGAATTGCTTCACCATACATCATACCGTTTTTAGTTCCGCCAAAAGAAAGAATATCAACACCCACGTCCTTTGTAAATTCCTTAAATTCCATATTTAGGCTTACTGCAGCATTAGCAATTCGTGCTCCGTCCATGTGTAAAAACATCTTATTTTGGTGAGCAAAATCAGCTAATTCTTTAATTTCATCTGTAGTATAAACCGTTCCCAACTCTGTAGCCTGAGTTATGGAAATAATTTTAGGTTGCGAATGATGTTCAAAATCGAAACCTCTTATATGCTTCTGAATCAAGTCAATAGTAAGTTTGCCATCAGGCGTCTCGACTGATAATAATTTAAATCCATTAAACTTTTCAGGAGCTCCGCATTCATCTTCGTTAATATGAGATGTTTCGGCACAAATCACAGAATTCCATGATTGTGTTGCCACGTTTAAACCTAAAACATTTGCTGCCGTACCAATAAAAACAAAATATATATCAATATCATTTCCAAAATACTCGTACAATTTTGCTTTTGCACGTTCGGTATAAATATCATCACCATAAGCTATAGTATGACCTTCATTAGCTTCAATAATAGCTTTCATAATATCAGGATGAACACCTGAATTATTATCACTGGCAAAACCGCGTTTGTTTTTAACAGACATGAGATTTACAATTTTC
>JAUVUS010000178.1 GCA_030600865.1 Bacteroidales bacterium
CTCCATATCGAGGTGCTCCACCGAAATTCGAAATAAGGTTCCACGTATTATTTTCAGAATCATATTCCCAAAAATCATTTAACTTATTTTCTCCATCATATCCGGTTCCGATATAACCTTTATTATTTATTCCAAATCCAACAGCGCCATTTCTACCTGTTCCAGGGAAATCCGCTTTTTGAGTCCAGTAGTTCAATTCAATATTATATACCCAAAAATCGTTTAAATGATCACCCCCTTCTTCATAACCAGTCCCAAAATAAGCTTTATTATTGATTGTAAATGCAACTGCATCGCATCGTGGCACCCCATCAAAATCGGATAACTCAATCCAGTTACCAATTGTATCATCATCATCGTCGTCATCGCATGCAGCGAAGATTGCTAAAAATCCTAATAAAAATATTTTTGAACCTAATTTTAACTGATAAATATACTTTTTCATACTTTTTCGTTTTAATAATTTTTTTTAAAATTCAAATGTAATGGCAAGGACAGAGTAATTAAAACTATTTAGATAAACACGGATAATCAATCGATAAATGAAAGTATTATTGGGATAATCGAGTTTTGCCAGTTGAAAATGAAGTAATTATAATAGGCTTTTAGCTGATATTAAAAGTGAATCAGCCGACAACATTGAATTTTAGAAGTATTCTTAGAATAAACGACATGATATTTCGTAATTATTTGTCTGTAATTTTCTTTCGATTATCGATTAAATTTTTAAACCAATATTAATATGTCCTCTTTTACGTATAAAAATTTATTAAAAAATTCTTAACTGTAAAAAACCCTATGTTTAATTTCATATTTAGATTACTTAAATTACAAAAAGGATATGTATTAATGTTAACGATATTATTACTTTATTTCTTTTCTTGCAATAATAGTGATGAGGACTTTACACTTGGCAAAGATTTTATTGATAATACTACCGAGATTATACATGTAGATACTTTTAGCCTTGAACTTTCTACTGTTAAAATTGATTCAGTAATAACTTCAGCAACAGAAACCATACTTGTAGGATGTTATGTAGATGGTAATTTTGGCAGAGTAATTGCACAAAGTTATTTCCAGATAGGTTTACCAAGTACCTTTGATATCCAATCAGATGACAGATTTGATTCGTTAACTTTAGTAATGCCATATTCAACATATTATTATGGTGATACAAATGCCATTCAGCAAATTGATGTATATAGATTAAGTGAGAAATTAGATATCTCGTACTATTATAATACTTCAGAGGTAGATTATTTTAGTTCCTCTATAGGTCAAAAAAGATATTATCCCAGACCAAATAGAGATTCTATTGTGGAAATTAGAATTGATGATTTTTTAGGACAGGATATTTTTGAAAAAATGAAGTACGAAACCGAGGAAGTATCGTCTAGTGAAGAATTCCAGAATTATATCTATGGTTTTGTAGTGGTTCCGAATGAATCAGAAAGTTCCTCAATTATAGGATTTAATAATGTAGATTTAAAAGTAAAAATGTATACCAGTAGAGTTGAAGAAGATATAGAGGAAATAATATATCATTTTCCAAGCTCCTCTGTCAATTATCAGTTTAATCAAATTAAAAGCGATAGAACAGGAACTGTACTAGAGAATCTGATTTTTCAGGAAGAAGAGCTTATTTCATCAACAACAAATAATAAGTCTTATGTTCAGGCGGGAATTGGTATTGTAACAAAAATTAAATTTCCTTATTTAGAAAGTATATTTTTCGATGAAAATGACCTTATTCTTTCGGTAGAGTTGAGAATAAAACCTGAGATTGAAAGTTATGAAGGTAATTTTCCTGAAAGCCTCGCTTTATACGAAACTAATCAAAATAATAATGTAGTAATAGAATTACAAGATGAGGATGGAGCAAGCGTAATATCAACCTTTAATTTAGACGATATGTACCATCTGGACACTTATTACTCCTTTGATCTTACAGATTTTTTGCAAGAACAATTAGATGAAGGATATATAGATAATGAACGTGGATTATTAATAACAGTGCCTGCTCCTGAATATAATTCTTCTTTAGAAAGGCTGATTATCAGTAATGATAAAGGCATAGATAAAAGACCAGTACTAAAAATAACTTATTTGAGGAATTAATTTAATAATTTGTATAAAATGAGATTTAAAAATAAATGGATAATTCTTCTAATATTTTTATTCCCCGAAATGAGTTTAGCGCAAAATCTTACAAGTTCGCCATATTCAGTATTCGGAATAGGAGAAATTAACCCTAACGGTTCAAGTAGGAATTTAGCTATGGGAGGAGCTGGAATAGCGATGAAATCAGTTGTTGGTTTAAACAATATTAATCCTGCTTCGTATAGTGCAATTGATAGCTTATTTTTTATTTATGAGATTGGGATATTAGGCAAATATTCGAAATTTATAACTGAAAATAATAACCAGGATCAATTTGTTAGCAATTTATCTTCTTTTGCTTTAGGATTCCGGGCTAAACATTGGTGGGGTATTAGCATTGGCTTAACTCCTTTTAGTAGTATTGGTTATAATATTTCTACAGTTAATAATATGGAAAATGATAACAGTATTTACGAAGATACATATATTGGCTCAGGGGGAATAAATCAAATCTATATGGGGAATTCTTTTAAAATTTCAAAGAACATATCCTTAGGTTTAAATATATCTTATTTGTTTGGTTCTTTAGAAGAAGACGAGGAAATTTCTTTAAGTGGTAATAATATCGATTATACGATTAATAATGTAAATTATGTTAACGGTCTTTATTTGGATTATGGCTTGCAAGTTGACATACCTATGAATAAATACACATGGACAATAGGAACAATTTTTGGACATAAAAGATATTTAAGTTCATCTACAGATCGGACTATATATGATGGAAGTGATTATTTATTGTATACCAAGGAAGATTTAGAAAGTAGTGAAGATTACATTATTCCAAGAAAAATTGGAGTTGGGTTTTCTGTTGTAAAAGAAGAAGATATGTTCACTGCAGCATTTGATTATACCCTTAATCAGTGGTCCGAAATTGAATTTTCCAATTCAGATTTAGAAACGAAAGATAGTCATAAATTCTCTTTGGGGTTTGAATTTACACCAGAAGGAAGATATAGCAATAAAATGTTAAAAAGCTGGTATTATCGAATTGGGGGTTATTATAACAGTTCTTATATGAATATTAATAATAACTCAATAAATTCAATGGCTCTAACATTTGGTTTGGGAATCCCTATTAAACGCAACTTAAGTATGTTTAACATAGCGTTTGAAGTAGGTAAAAATGGAACATTAAATGATGGACTAATTCAAGAAAATTTTTATAATATTAATCTAAACTTTTCATTACAAGATATTTGGTTTTTAAAAAAGAAGTATAATTAATCTTGATTTTAATATCAATAAAATGGGAAAAAGATTTTTTTATACAATACTCATTACATTAATAATTTCAATAAATATTAATGCACAAGCACAAAAGTGGACTTTAAATAAATGTATCGAGTATGCTTATGAGAATAATATCCAAATCAAACAAAATAAGCTTTCAAATCAATTAAATGTATTGGAAATTGAACAGTTAAAAGCAAACCGTTTGCCATCGTTAAATGCAAGCGATAATCAAAGCTTTAGTTGGAGTGGGAATAACTATAATACCAATACTTTTTCAATTAACTCAAGTATTATTCTTTATAATGGGCTTCAGAATAATAATGCAATAAAACAATCAGAACTAAACTTTAAAGCTGGGGAATATAATATTGAGGAAGTAAAAGATAATATTAGTTTATCTATTGCTAATGCGTATCTTGAAATAATATTTTATACCGAACAAATAAAAATATCTAAAAATCAACTTGAATCAACTATACAACAATTAAATAACACTAAGAATAAAGTTGATGCAGGAATGCTACCAATTAGTAATTATTTACAAATCGAAGCTCAAATGTATAGCGAGGAATTAACAATAACAAATACAGAAAACCAGCTTCGTATTGTAAAATTAAACTTAATGCAATTGATGGAAATTCCCATTAATGATGACTTTGATATTGAGATTCCCGATATAAATATTGAAGATCAATACAAAAACTTAAATCAATCAATTCAAACAATTTATCAAACAGCTTTAGATACGAGACCCGAAATTCAAAATGCCATTTTAAATACACAAAGTTCAGAACAAGGTATAAAGATTGCCAAAGCTGCACAATTACCAAAACTTACTTTAAACGCAAGTATCGGAACTCAATTTTCAAGTTTAAGTGAACAAATAAATTATGGAGACATTGAAGCTGTAACTATTGGATACCTGGAGAGTAATCCAAGTGAGTATGTTGTAAACGATCAACCTTCAATGTATTATAGTAATTATCCATTTTTTGATCAGTATAATGATAACTTATATGAGAGCGTAAGTTTAAATTTATCAGTACCTATTTTTAATAATTATCAAACGAAAACATCTATTGAAAGATCTAAAATTAATCTTCAAAATTCAAAACTAGAAATTATAAATACTCAAAATACATTAAGAAAAAACATTGAACAAGCTTATACTGACTTGTTAGCTGCAAAAAAAGAATATGATGCTAATGTAAAACAGTTAACATCATACCAAAAATCTTACGATGATGCTTCTAAAAAATTTAATGCAGGAATGCTAAACTCTGTGGATTTCCTAATAGAAAAAACCAATTTAATAAATGCTGAAAATAGTTTATTACAATCCAAATACAAATTAATATTTAAAAATATGATTCTTGATCATTATCAAGGTAATCCAATAACAATTTAAAAAATGAAAAAGGTTTACTATATAATTATTGCTGCTATAATTGCTTTGATTGCTGTTTATGCAGTATCGCGTATTAGTGGAAATAAAGAAGTTCTGAGTTTCGAAACTACAAAAGTTGAAAAAGGTGATATTAGCTCTGTAATTACTGCTACCGGTTCACTCGAAGCTATAACAACAGTTGATGTAGGTACGCAGGTTTCGGGTATAATTCAGAATATTTTTGTTGATTTTAATTCAGCAGTAAAAAGTGGACAAGCCATTGCTATTTTAGATACTACCATGTTGTACACTTCGCTTCAAAGTGCTGAAGCCGATTTACAACAGAAGAAAGCAAATTTAGAGTACTATAAAAAGAATTTTGATCGTGTTAAATTATTGTTTGAATCGAATACTGTTGCAGAATCAGAATATGACCAGGCTAAATGGAACTACGAAATTGCAAAGGCTAATTATCTATCTTCAAAAGCCGGTTTAGAAAAAACCCAAATAAACCTGAATTATGCTACTATTGTTTCGCCAATTAACGGCGTAATCATATCCAGAAACGTTGACGAAGGACAAACCGTAGCAGCCAGCTTTAACACTCCAACACTTTTTTCAATTGCCCGGGATTTAACAAAAATGCAAGTTGTATCAAATATTGACGAGGCTGACATTGGGCAGGTAAAAAAAGGAAATAAAGTTTCATTTACAGTTGATGCCTATCCTGATGATGAATTTAAAGGTGAAGTAATTCAAATAAGATTAGAGCCAACTATAACACAAAATGTAGTGACATATAACGTATTAATAGATGCTCCAAATCCTGATTTAAAATTAATGCCCGGTATGACAGCCAGTTTAAATATTCTGGTAGCTGAAGAAAAAAATATTTTAAAAATACAAAGCAAAGCTCTTAGATATTCTCCATCACAAGAAGTTATGATGGAAATACGGAATAAAATGATGGCACAAATGAAAAGTGGCAATCGTTCCAATACGCCAACTGGTACAGGATC
>JAUVUS010000431.1 GCA_030600865.1 Bacteroidales bacterium
CTCGTCTATTTTTAATGATTTTTGGTAATATTTCAATGCTTTGGGATAATCGCCCTGAGATTTATAAATATTTCCAATATTATTGTAACATTTTGAAATTCCACTTTTATCGCCTAATTCCCCTGAAATTTTTAATGATTTTTGGTAATATTCCAATGCTTTGGGATAATTGCTCTGAAACCTGTAAATAATTCCCATATTATTGTAACAATATGAAATTCCGTTTTTATCGTCTAATTCCTCGTCTATTTTTAATGATTTTTGGTAATATTTCAATGCTTTGGGATAATCGCCCTGAGATTTATAAATATTTCCAATATTATTGTAACATTTTGAAATTCCACTTTTATCACCTAATTCCTCTTTTATTTTTAATGATTTTTGGTAATATTCCAATGCTTTGGGATAATCGCCCTGATAGTCATAAATAATTCCCATATTATTGTAACAATATGAAATTCCGTTTTTATCGCCTAATTCTCCGGAGATTTTTAATGATTTTTGGTAATATTCCAATGCTTTGGAATAATCTGATTTAATCCAATAATAAATTCCAATTAGTCGTAAACTCTCTGCTTTTCCTTTTGTAAAGTTTAGTTTATCGGCAAGTTCACCGGCTTCTTTAGCATATTTTAAGGTTTTGTCTATGTCTGTTCTGTATAATTTATCGGCAGTTTTATTCAATAAATTAATCCTTATTGTGTCTTTTTTTTTGTGTTGCTGTAACAGGTTTTCGAGGCTGTCAATTTCAGTTGTTTGAGCATTTAGCTCTAATAAATTAGAACTAATAATTAGTAATGTAATAATTAATGTTAAAATTTTCATATTATCGGCATGTAAATTAATGCTAACACTTGAATGTTAGCTTGTTGTCAAATATTTACTGATTATTTTGTTTAAAGTTTCTTCACTTATAGGCTTTGAAATAAAATCATTGCAACCAGCTGAAAATGCTTGTTCTTCCTCTTCTCTTGTTGAATATGCTGTTTGTGCAACTATTGGTAAATCAGGTCGAAATTCTTTTATTAATTTTGTTGCTTCAAATCCGTTCATTACAGGCATTTTTAAATCCATAAAAACAAAGTCTATTTCAGAATTTTCTTTGCACATTTCAACGGCTTCTTGTCCGTGCTTTGCATTTAAAGTTTTCAAATTAAGTTCAAAATATTCGAGTAATGTATTAATATATAAACAATTTACTTCTTCGTCTTCAACGATTAGAATTGTGTATTTATCTTGTTTTTTTGTTATTTCCACGTTATCATTATTTGAATTACGTGCTTCAGTATTTGAATTTACAGGTTTGTAGGGTATTGTAACAGTAAAAGTTGAACCTCCTGCCTTACCGGCAGGCAGGTTTTCTTTTTCCGATTGAAGCGTAATTTTACCGCCAAGCAATTCCGCATTTTCTTTGGCTATTGACAAACCCAAACCGAGACCACCAACATTTCGTGATAATTCCTTTTCTTCTTGCGAAAATCGCTCAAATATTGTTTTTTGATTTTCCGATTTTATTCCTATTCCGGTGTCTTTAACATAAATCTCCAGTTCGACTGGTTCATTGTCCGTTGGTTGGTGAGCTTGTCGAACCATTAGTCGATAGCCAAATTCAATAAATCCATCGTTTGTAAATTTTAAGGCATTATCTAACAGATTGCTTAATATTTTATTCAAATTTGATTTATCCGTATATATTGTACTTTCTTTATCGGAAAGGTGCTTTTTTAGATATAAAGGTATTTTTTGTTCTTTTGCTGTTATGTCAAAAATTGAAAATTGTTCTAATAATAAATCGTTTAAGCAAATTTCTTCTTCTATTGTTTTTACTTGTTTTGTTCCAAGTTTCGATATTTCCATAATATCATCAATAATATGCAATAATTGATTTCCGCTGTTTTGAATTATGTTAATGTAATGTTTTCTTGTTGCGTCTGTCAAATTGGGATCGTTTAAGAAATTCGAAAATCCTAAAATACCGTTCAATGGTGTTCGTACTTCATGCGACATATTGTTTAGAAATTCAGTTTTTAAACGATTGCTTTCTTCGGCTTTTTCTTTGGCAATTATGAGCTCGTCATTGCTCTCTTTTAATGCATCGGTTGTTGATACTAATTCTTCATTTGATGCTCTTATTTCCTCTTCACTTGAAGCAAGTTCCTGATTTTGTTGTTCTTTAATTTCTGTCTCTTTGTTTGCCTTTTCAATAGCAAATTCTGTAAATCTATTGGCAAAATATAATATAGTGGTAACAAATATCAATGCTACGGTATGAGTAATATAACCGGTTGTAAAAAAATCAGTATCCTCAGGTAAGTGTGTTTTAGCAAAAATAAAAATACGTGTAGTGGTTGCAAAAATAAGAATAGCATTAATAATAATAATCCTGCGAGAGGCAAACAGCATACCAATAATTAATATTGAAAAAACTGAATAAAAACCTTGTATGTACTTATAAATGGGAGTAATATTTTCTGCTATTATATTCATCCAAATTAAAAGGATGATAACCGTTACCAGAGAATAAATATTTCCTGCAATTTTAATTCCTTTTTTCTTTAAAATAAATAAAACAATTATTAAGATAAATACCACCGATATTTTGGAGAAAAATGAAACAATAAAATTGTTACCTGGTGATATTAGTTCCTTAATTAAAGGAATAAGTAAAATCAGAAATCCGAAATAAGCCTGTAAAATAAAAAATGTAGCTTTTTGTTTTTCAAAATAGCTCATTTCTTGTTTTGGGTAAAAATATTGTATTAGTTTTTTCATGTGTTTAAATTTATGCAGAATGCTGATTATTAACCGACAAACTTGATCATCCTCTTGTTTGTTTCAATATCAAATC
>JAUVUS010000064.1 GCA_030600865.1 Bacteroidales bacterium
GGTATACGAAATGCGCCGTCATCTTTCAAATTATTTTAAAGGATTACCACATTTTAAAGAAACCCGAATAAAACTGGTTACTTTACTTGATGTTCCGGAATTAATAAAAACCCTTGACGGTATTTCTGAGGATTACGGACACATGGACGAAAGCCAGCAAAACGATGATTATTCATTTTTCCAGTATTAGAATTTTAATTCTAAATCATTTCTTGTAAATTGTAATTTAAAATTATTCTTATGATAGTTTTATTATCTATTGTTCTGATTTTTTTACCTTGGTTGAATTAAAACTACTTTAATATGAGTATAGCAAAAAAAATTTATGTCGTTGACGATTCTATAGTAACGCGGATGTTTATTTCAGGTATCATAAAGGAAATTCCGAATGTTGAAATAACAGAATTTGGCAATGGAGAAGAAGTTATGGAAGGAATTAGGAACGAAACCCCCGACTTATTAATTCTTGATTCGGTAATGCCTAAAATGGATGGATTAAATGTTTTACGAAAACTGAAAGAATTAAAAATTGAAATGCCAATTGTCTTTTGTACTGCCGATATTCAATCTACTACTAAAGAAAAGGCAATTAATTTGGGAATTACGGAATTTGTAAATAAGCCAATTCAAAAGGAATCTTTACTTGAAAAAATAAAAAATATACTTAACAGTTAAGTAAAACAAATTATTATGTTTGATTCTTTACAAATAGAGATAATAAAAGAGGTGATTAATATTGGTGTAGGTAAAAGTGCAGAAGTATTGAATACTATGATTCAGTCGCATATTTTACTTGAAGTCCCTGAAGTGAAGATAATAAAATATGGAGAATACAATGATTTTATAGATTATTTTGAAGATGACAATTATGCAGTAATTACACTTCCTTTTAATGGTGACTTAAATGGTTTTTCAAAGTTAATTATGTCATCAGATCATGCTGCAAAACTAGTAGATGCTTTTATTGGTAAAAGCGGAGTAAATATGGATATGGATTCTCTTAGAATTGATATTCTTTCGGAAATCGGGAATGTAATTATCAATGCAGTAATGGGGACATTAAGTAATATGCTTAATTTACATCTTGATTATATTGTTCCAAGTTATGAACAAGGTGCCAGAGATATTATTATTCCTGAAGAAATGATTAAAAATGAATCTGCGATTTTATTTGCAAAAACTCAGTTTAAAATTGAAGAATTCGAAGCACAAGGAAATTTCGCTGTCTTTTTTAGAGTTAAGTCGTTTAATTCACTAGTTGAAAAAATTCAAATATATTTTGATAAGAACTTTTCATAGTTAAGCTTATATGCCATTACTTATTGATAAAAATCTATATTACACACTTGATTTCCTTCCTGAAGGATATTTTATTATTGATAATGATTATAAAGTAATTTACTGGAATAAATCATTGGAGCTTCTAACCGGTGTTGAAAAAGAGAAAATTCTTAATACAAAACTCGAAGATACATTCCAAAATTTTGGAAAAGAGATATACAAAAAGCGTATAGACCCAATTTTTAAAGGAGGTCCTCCGGTTGTGTTTTCAGCTAAACTGCATAAAAATTTATTTTCTCAAGGTAAAAAGCAAAGTGAATTTTATTATCAGGTCACAATTTCATCTTTAAGAATTACGGAAGAAAAACATAACGCATTATTTTCTGTTGAGAATAAAAGTGAAGTATATAGTCAGATAAATGAACTAATTAATTTGCGTGAAGAAGCTCTTAATGAAATAGATGAAAAAGAAAAAATTCACACCAAATTAATTGGCCAGCATACTGAAATACAAAATGCATTCTCAATTTTAACAGAGAAAAATCTACAGATTGAGAAACAGAAACAACAACTTTTAGAACTAAATGCTACAAAAGATAAGTTTTTTTCAATTTTAGCTCACGACCTTATAAATCCATTTTCAGCTCTTATGGGGTATTCGTCACTTTTAGTGGAAAAATTTGAAACATATACATCTGGTGACATAAAGCAAATGATTGAAATAATGAATTTTACAATAAATCAAACTTATGACTTATTGCAGAATTTGTTACAATGGTCACAGGCTCAGTCGGGAAAAATAGAAAACAAACCTGTAAAAGTTGATTTAAATGAAATTGCAGTTAATAATATAAAGTTGCTTAAAAATAATATTTTAGAAAAGAATATTGAGATTGAAAATTCTATACCGGAGAACATTGTTGTTTATGTTGATTATAATATGATAAATACTGTATTTAGAAATTTAATCTCGAATGCAATAAAATTTACTCAAAAGGGAGGAAGTATTAATATAGTGCATGAACAACAAACGGGAGATTCTGAACTTAAAGATAAATTTGTAATTATCTCGGTGAATGATACAGGAGTTGGGATTAGCAAAGAGAATATAGAGAAATTATTTAGAATAGAAGAAAGTATAACTACAATTGGCACTAATAATGAAAGGGGAACTGGCTTAGGTTTAATGCTTTGTAAAGAGTTTGTAGAAATTACTGGAGGCAAAATTTGGGTGGAAAGTGAAGTTGGAAAAGGAAGTAAATTTTTTATAAAAATCCCTTTATGTACAGATTAAATTTTTGCGTATCTTGATAGTTTAAAATTTCGGGTTATGAAAAAGCTTTGGCATAACATATCTAATATAGGACTTGAAAAAGATTCTAATCCTTTATTTAACAGGGAGAAAATGATTTTTAACCGAATCATATTTCTGCTAATACTTACGTTCATTGTTATTTTACCACTGGATATCATAGAGAATATTCAAAGAAAGAGTGATATTGTTGGCATTTCAACTATTCGTATTCTTATTATTATCGTTTTACTTTTTGCTCACTTTATACTAAATCATTTTAAGCTTTTCAGGTTTTCTAAAATCTTTTTAGCAATTCATATTCCTTTCTTTCTGATTGTATTTCCAACATTATTAGGAGATGTAACTGATGAGTATTTTTTATGGTATCCATTTGTACCTGCCACAGTATCAATTCTTCCTCATTTTATTTTTAATTATAAAAAAGAACGGGGGATTTTATTATTTATATTATTTTACTATTTAATATTAGCTGCATTTATTGATCATTTGCTATTTATTTTCAATACTGGAGATTTACAGATTATCCCGATCATTGATAAACATTATTTTATTTTCAAGGCGTCAAATTTTATATTCTTTGGATTTATTAATATTTCGTTATTTTACTTATTTAAAACAAATAAGAAATACGAAGGCTTGCTGCTTGAGGCTAATCAGAGGTTAAAGCTTCAACAGGAAGAATTAAAAAGCCAGAATGAAGAATTATTTGCTCAAGGAGAAGAGTTAAATGATAAAAATCAGGAACTTGAAACTATTTTATGTAAACTGAAAGAAACACAATCACAGCTGATTCAGTCAGAAAAAATGGCATCGCTCGGAACGCTGATTGCTGGGATTGCCCACGAAATAAATAATCCACTAAATTATATAAATGGAAATTTAGAAGGATTAAATATGATACTCGATGATTGTATTTATAAAGCAGATTCAAAATCGGAAAAAGAAAAAAATGAATACGAATTAGACATAAAACAAATGCTCTCGGATATAAACCAGGGAGTTGATAAAGTTACAGAAATTGTAAGCAGTTTAATGACATTTTCATATCGTGGAAAATCGGTTATTTCAAAAGTGGATTTAAACAAGATCATTGATTCAACATTACAAATTATCCGGTACAAAATACCTGAAACGATTAGTGTTGAAAAAGATTGTGGGGTATTGCCACCGGTTAATTGTTATCAGGATAAAATACACCAGGTATTATTAAGTATTTTCGAAAATGCATTGGAAGCTATTAGTAAAAAGTCGAAATTAAATAATGAAAAAATTATTATAAAAACTTCTTTAATAAATCAGAATAATGCAGAGTTTGCTCAAATCTGTATTTCAAATACAGGCCCTGCAATTTCTGATAATATATTAGATAGTATTTTCGATCCATTTTTTACAACAAAAGATCCCGATAAAGGAACCGGCCTTGGACTTTCAATAGCCTACAAATTAATTGAAGAGCACAAAGGACAACTTTCTGTTCAGAATGAAAATGGCATGGTGGAGTTTTGTATTAAGATTCCGGTATAGAAATTTCATTATAAATTAAACATCCGAAGTTTTCAAAACTTCGGATGTTTTGGTTTCAAGCCTCAAATAGTGCATATTTTCTTTTATGCGCAACCATTTCAAGCTGGTTTCCATCTGTATAGTGTAACCTGAAAAATCATAAAAAATGAAAAAAATAATGAACTGCCTGCTTATTTTACTTAGTGTAATTATAGTATCATGCGAAAAGGATGATAATGGCCCTGAATATCCAACAGAAGAAAAAGAAATAGTCCTTTCTGTAAACTCTAAGGATATGGTATCATCCGACAATCAGTTTGGAATCGAAATATTCAAACGAATGCTCAATGCAGACAAAGATAAAAACCTGATGATTTCTCCTTTAAGCATGTCGCAAGCCTTACTGATGACTTACAATGGTGCTGATGGTGATACTAAAAAAGCTTTTGAAGAAACATTGTTTTTAAATGACCTTACAATTGAGGAGGTAAATAAATCTGCTCAGGAACTGGTTAAGGCCTTGCTTGAAGTTGACCCGAGCGTAATCATCGATATTGCAAACTCGATTTGGTATCGTGATGGATATACAATTAAACCTGAATTTATACAGGTAAATGAAGATTATTATGATGCAGAAGTACAACAACTGGTTTTTAACAATGAGGCAGTTGATATAATAAATGCATGGGTGAAAGATAAAACCAACGATAAGATCGAAGAAATTATTGATGAAATCGACCCTATGACACTTATGTTTCTGATTAATGCTGTTTATTTCAAAGGTAACTGGAAATATCAATTCGAAGAATCAAATACAGTAAATGGAGAATTTACTTTAAGTAATGGGAGCAAAATAACAGCTCCTTTCATGCATCAGTTAATTACAGCCAAAGTAATGGGGCACGATGATTTTACAATTCTCGACTTGCCGTATGGGCGTGGCAATTTCAGTATGTTTATCATTTTACCAGATGAAGATAAAACTATTGATGATGTTTTAGAATTGTGGAATAACGATACTTATAATCAATGGTTAAATGATTTTACCGAAGTTGGCGAACTTGATGTTGTAATTCCGAAGTTCAAATTTGCTTACGAAAAAGAACTCAACGAAGTACTAAAAAATATGGGTCTTACATTAGCTTTTGATCCCGATCAGGCTGATTTCTCAAACATAATTGAAAATATGCAACTGTATATCTCGAAAGTAAAACACAAAACATTTATCGAGGTAAATGAAAAGGGTACCGAAGCTGCTGCTGTTACTTCAGTTGAGATAAGCTTTACAAGCATAAATCCATCCAGTCAATTCATTGCCGACAGGCCATTCTTATTCGTAATACGCGAAAAATATACAAACTCAATATTGTTCATGGGTCGGGTAGAAGATCCTTCAAAAGAATAATAATTAATCTAAAAACGAATAAACATCCGAAGTTTCAAATCTTCGGATAAGTCAACTACTTTACTTATTGATTCTAATGGATTACCTATTTTTGATAAACGTTCTTTTGTGAACTCTTCGTCAAATAAACCTTTATTTTCTCGCGTTTTACATATTTTATGAATTTTTATTAACTAGGGTAAGTATACGATTATTTATATGATTATAAATCGTTTAAATTACAGGAATCCCTTTATGTAAGTTTAAAAAGAAGATTGTACTTTTTTTGATAGTTGCGAAGTTTTGGGGTTTTGCTGATATTTATACTGCAAAAAAAATTCAAAGTTGGTGATTTTTTGTAGCAAGTGTATTATTATTGTTTCTTTCATTTTTTAGTTTAAATAAAATAACTAAAAAATAAGTGAGAATAGCACCAATTAAATAACCAATAATATTATATAATGGATTTATTGATTTATAGAAAAATATAGATTCTAAAATAGATAATAAAATAAACGAAAAAAATATCTGTTTACCCAAATCTATTTTTAAAGTAACTAAGTTAAATTTCCATATAAAAAAAAGACCTATTGGTAATACCATTATATTATCTAAAATTTTTGAAATTTTCAAATTAATAAAATTGGATTTAACTAAATAGTGAATAAAGAACCAATTTATAAATAAAGTTAAAACAATTAAAGATATAAGTATTATGTTTATTTTTTTATTCATTTTGATATTATATAAAAAGATAAAGTGTTATAATAAATAACACCTTATCATTAGTTTAAATTTTAATTAAACCGACTAGTTGTAAAAAAATCCCAAACATGATGTGCATACCAACCTATGCCATTAAGTACAGCTGCTGTAACTTCAGTAACTTCACCACCATTTATTTCTACTAATTCTTTTTGTGTTAAATTTTCCATGATTATAAAATTATATTGATTAATAACTATTCCAACCTTCAACAAGTTCATCCCAAGCCGAACATGGATTCATAGCGATATCAGCAGCGATACTTAATGCCACCCAAGTTAACCACGATACTCCACCATCAGTTTCTTGAATTTCTTTAGCATTCAACTCTTGAACACCATAATTTTTCATTTTTTTCATTTTTTTAGATGTTTAATCGTTTTTTCTTTAATTGCAATTTTAAATATCGGATGCTTGCCTCTTAATCCATTTTCAAGCTCATCTTTTGAAATAATCTGAGTATCAAGAAAAATATCATACTTCAAGTCAAAATCATAGCACAAATCATTGATTGTTCTTTTTGTTTTTCTATCATAATCATCTTTTAAAATGATTAAAACATCATAATCAGAATCATTTTTAGCATTTCCTTTTATTTGAGAACCAAAAAGAACCACATCGGTTACACGATTTGATAAATGTGTATTCAAGTGTTGTTTTATTTCTTGAGCAAGTTTTTTTGAATTCATCATGAAAATATTTATATCAAAGATATTAAAGATTAAAATGATTTAAAAATATACACATTAAATTAAAGCCTAAGAATGAATAATTAAACATCCGAAGTTTTCGAAACTTCGGATGTTTTGTTTTCTTCTATTAACAGAAACTACTTTATCGAATTTGTTAATATCTAAATATTAAATTCCCGATACTCAATACTAATTTTATATATTCTAAAGCATATCAATTTATGTTAAAAGTCATGATTTTTAATGTGAAATGGACTAATTTTGCACAAAATTAAATTTTAACAATTTGTTATGGCAGACAAAATAAAACAAACAAAATTGTTCGAAGAATTTCCTCCCGTTTCTACTAAGGAGTGGGAAGATAAAATCTTAGCTGATTTAAAAGGTGCAGATTATGAAAAGAAGTTGGTTTGGAGAACCATCGAAGGTTTCAGCGTACAGCCATATTATCGTGCTGAGCATCTTGAAAATCTGAAACATCTGAAATACCTTCCGGGAGAATTTCCTTACGTTCGTGGCAACAAAGCTAAAAGCAATAGTTGGTATGTTCGCCAGAATATTGATGCTGTCGATACTGCTGAAGCGAATAAAAAAGCACTTGATATTCTAATGAAAGGTGTTGATTCCATAGGTTTTGACCTTACTTGTAAAGAAAAATTTTCAAACAGTGAGTTCGAAACATTATTAAATGATGTTCACCTTGAGAATATCGAACTAAATATACTTGGCGCTACTGCAGCTCATCCTTTTATTGATTTCTTAAATGCAAAAATCCAATCAGAAAATATCAATAAAAATGAAGTAAAAGGTTCTGTTGGATTCGATCCAATGGCTCATCTTTCTTTAAATGGTAATTTCTGTAAAGCTCAGGATGAAGTTTTTGAGACAGCAAAAGAATTAATCGAAAAAGCAAAAGATCTTTCTGATTTTAGAGTAATTGGAGTTAATGGTGAAATGTTCAATAATGCCGGAGCTACTATTGTTCAGGAATTAGCATTTGCTTTGGCAATGGGGAATCAGTATTTAAATCTTTTAACCGAAAAAGGATTAGATATTGAAACTGTTGCTCAAAACATTAAATTTAATTTTGGTGTAAGCTCAAACTATTTCATTGAAATAGCAAAGTTCAGAGCAGCTCGTATGCTTTGGGCTAAAATTGTAGAAGCTTACAAGCCAGATAATTTGGAAGTAGCAAAAATGAATATTCATGCGGTTACATCTAAGTTTAATCAAACAATTTATGATCCTTATGTAAATATGTTACGTGGAACAACAGAATCGATGTCAGCAACTATTGCAGGTGTTGATTCATTAACTGTTACTCCTTTTAATAAAGCTTTCGAAGAATCGACTGTTTTTTCCGATCGTATTGCACGTAACACACAAACTATATTAAAAGAAGAATCATATTTGGATAAGATTGTCGATCCTGCCGGTGGTTCTTATTATATCGAGAATTTAACAAATTCAATTGCTGAATATGCATGGAAATTGTTCCGTGAAATTGAAGAAAAAGGCGGATATGTTGAAGCATTCAAGACTGGATTCATTCAGGAACAAGTAAACGAATCAGCAAATAAACGTAATTTGAATTTAGCCACTCGTCGTGATATTTTATTAGGAACAAACCAGTATCCTAATGCATTAGAAAAGGCTGATACTAAAATTACTGCTGATGTTGTTACATCAAAATCAAACAAAAGAGTCGATGTTATTGCCGAACCGCTTAAACTATATCGTGGTGCTGAGCAAATGGAATTGTTGCGTTTAAAAACTGAAAAGGCAAAATTTGCCCGCCTGTCTGCCGACAAGGCAGGTCCGGCAGGCGGGGAAACACCAAAAGTTTTTTTATTAACTATTGGCGATTTAACTATGCGTAAAGCAAGAGCCGGTTTTGCATCAGGATTTTTTGCTTGTGCCGGTTTTGAAGTTATTGATAATCCTGGTTTTAACTCAGTTGACGAAGGAGTAAATGCCGCTATGGAACAAAAAGCAAACATCGTTGTGATTTGTAGTTCCGATGATGAATATACGGAAGTTGCACCTGCTGTTCTTGAGAAACTGGGCGATAAAGCAATCACTGTTGTTGCAGGTTATCCTAAAAGTATTGATGATTTAAAATCAAAAGGAATTAAGCATTTCATACATATGAAATCTAATTTGATCGAGATACTTCAAGGATTTCAAAAAGAGTTGGGAATTGGATAAGTAGATATGAGTAACAAGATATTAGCCTGCCTGCCGGTAGGCAGGTATCAAGACTTAAATAAAAATCACATGCATAATTTTAAAGAGTTAATCGTTTGGCAGAAAGCAAGAAAACTGGTTAAGGAAATATATTTAATCCTAAAATCTTTTCCTGATGAAGAAAAGTATGGA
>JAUVUS010000465.1 GCA_030600865.1 Bacteroidales bacterium
TCAACCTGATCAGCTCTGGGAATATTGTATTCATCGGGTAATTCCTTAACAACAAAATTCTTATACATTTTCATCACATTTTCGGTGTGATAATATTTATCTTCACGTTGTTTTATTTTCAGAAAATCATCTATCCAATACCTTGCATCCTCTCCTTTACTCAATTTATCAACCGATGTAACAACAAAACCATTTTCTTTTTCAATATTCAGAATTAAACATCCTTTATCAAGTTTTTTAATATCGATTCCTTGCTCACTTTCTATAGTATAATTATCATCTTTCGGGTAAACTTTTAAAAATGTTTCGCGTGTTTCTGATTTGAACAAACCAATAGCATCGACAGGCTCGTTATTAAACTCAATATCCTGGAAATATACTGTATAAAACTCTCCTCCATTAATATTTGGATGCGTTGAGTTCTCGTAAAGATGTTTAGCCAGGTTTACCGATTGATCATAAATTTTATCCGGATCATCAAATATTTGCGATACATAATAATATACTTCGTTCAAATTTAAATCTGACTCGTGATAAAAGTTAAAGTATTCATTTGATTTAAAAGGAGTAAGAAAATATTTGGCTAATAACTCCTTTATATCATCATCAGTTTTTAAAATATCTTTCGAAAAACGAATATTTTCTTCCTTGTATTTACTTCCGACTTTATGAACAACAAGCTGGTCAATTATAGTTTCTGAGAATAATAACATAATCATTTATTTTAAGGTTGCCTCTAAAAATTGAATTCTTTCAAGAAACAAATATAATGAATAAGATGCAAGGCATATTTTTGTGAAATAGCCATAGCTATTTCACAAAAAATATAACACAGTCAGGTTGTTTATTATATTTGTTCCCTACGGGTTTCCATAGCTTCCCAAATACGGCTTCAAATTTTATCATATTATCCCGATAGTGTTTCAAAAAATTTCATTGTCTTTGAAAAACTATGGGAATCTTGATGTGATTGAATTTATAGAGGTAACCTAAATGTTGCATAAAGATAAGTCTTAAAAAACAAATATCCCCAGGCAACCACACCCGAGGATATTCTAAATTAAATTTCGATAAATCGAAAAATAACCTGATGCAAAGGTACTCAATTAATATCCATTTGCATTAATAGTTATATCTAATTCGAAATATTCCTTGAATTTGCACATACTTAAGACTTAAAATACATTTAAGAATTTAAACCCGTCTTTTATCAGGATAACTGAAAATAAAAGAAGAATAAAACCAAGAATTTTAATAATAACAACATAAAATTTGCTCGATAAAATATTTTTTGATTTTTCGGAAAGAATTGCAACTCCTATTTTAGTACCCACAATAAAAACATAAAACCCGACAATAAATAAAGCTGCAGCAATAAAGCTCAGGTTAAAGGCTTTAATTGATATTGGAGCACCAACCAGCATCCAGAATAAATACGGATGTGGACTTAAAAAATTTGCAATTACTCCTTTTTTTATTGTTTTGGTTTTTTCATTATTCAAATTCACCTCAATTGATTTAACACGAATATTCTCCCAGGCCAAAAACAATAAAAAGGCTGCTCCAAGAAATGAAATTATTCCTAAAAGTATGTCAGAATTAGATAATTTATATACCACAAAAACCGAAAACAACACTATTGGCAAATCAGATATTAAAGGAACTAAGGCTATTTTTATTCCTTCTTTGCGATTGTGTTTTATGGTTTCGGTTATTACCAAAATCAATAATGGACCTGGCGATATCCCGGCTATAAATCCTAAAGTTATTCCTGCTATTAAAAATTCGAGCATTTATATTATTTATTCATCAGTAGTTCTTACTTTCCCATCATAACGTATATGCGATCTGGTATTACTATCAATACCTAGTGTAGCTGATCCACTGTAAGAAATATTTAGATAACAAGTAAACAGATCGTTTGTTGACTTTACTTTGAAACGAATTTCAATCCGAAGCTTATCATCATTTTGTTTTACATTGTAATCTACTACCGGACCTTCAAATTTAATTCCGGTATCTCCCGAATAACCAATTGCAGTGTATGCTTCGCCAAAGAAAGGAAGGTCAGCTTCAGCATTTTCTTCACTTATAATAAGGAAATTAGGATTTGACGTTAAACTAATGGTTCTACCTTCATGTGCAAAAGCTTTATTCGCTTCAAAAATAAACTCCCCAGAGTTAATCAGATCCAGTGTTTCTTTATACTGCTCTCTTTTTTTCTCTTTTTTTGAGACTTGTTCCTGTGCAAAGACTGAATTCATCATTAAGATAAATACGAAACATAATATTACTTTTAATTTCATAGCTATATATATTTTATTAAAATTTTGATTCTTTAACTTTCAGCTAATGTGAATGTGCTACTGTACATAAAATGGAAAAAGGTGTAAGGTTAAAAGAAACATTCACATTAGCTGAAAGTTAAAGAATCAAAATTTTAATAAAATATATATAGCTATGAAATTAAAAGTAATATTATGTTTCGTATTTATCTTAATGATGAATTCAGTCTTTGCACAGGAACA
>JAUVUS010000315.1 GCA_030600865.1 Bacteroidales bacterium
CAATAAATTAAATCCTGAATGAAATCCTTTTTCAATATCTTCAACATTTCCTTTATTTTGCAATCCTTCAACATAAGCTGTTTGGATTATATTCTTTATAGCTTCTTGCTCAGTTTCTTGAGCACTTAATGGAACTGCTGTTAAAAATATAAGTACAGCTAGAATAATTGTTTTTCTCATGTCTTTTATTATTTGTTAACTTGTTTTTTTACGATATAGCACTTGAATATACTTTGATGATTCGGCAGGATTAAAAATTTGAATTAATTCCCAGCTTTTATCATAATCGGCAATAGCTTTTCTTAATCTACTAATTCTGGCTAAAGATCTGCTTATATCATCTGAGTCGCCATTCAACTCATCTTCAACGTCCCAGGGGAAAGATTCAACTCTAAAGTCGTAACTTATTTTTTTGTCACCAACTTTTAAGTGCAATTCGGCTATTTCATTTTCTCTAAAACCCGGAACCGGAATACATAAATCTTTTAACATAATTTTGTCCTTTCATTTAAATTAATAATTATTCTATCATAATGGCTTGTGGAAGGTTATATATTTAAGTGATTAGGTTTGCATGCATAATATGTATATCATTTTAACATTTCTTAACACTTCAAGATCAAGTTATATGCCAATCAACACAAAACACTATTATTCTGATATTTAACAAAATTTATTATTAATGATTGGTAATAAATTTTGTTAAATATCAGAATAAAACAAAATTTATTATTAATGATTGGTAATTATTTTGTGCGGCTCCGTTCAAAAGACGTACGTTATCGAACAAAAAAAGAAGCTATTAAAAGCTTCTTTTTAATAAGAAAGAACAGAAGTGAACAAATTGGGGATCTTATATACTCAAAAATCGGGAAAGTATAGGGGGATATTCACTTCTGTCTTCCTTATTTCCTTTTTTATTTATAAAACTTTCTTAATATTCTCAGTAACAATATGTCCGTCAAATAACTGAATAATTCTATGAGATTTTTCAGCATCTGAAGGCGAGTGAGTTACCATAACAATAGTTGTACCTTCGTTATTTAACTCAGCTAATAAATTCATAACTTCTTCACCATTTGCAGAGTCTAAGTTACCAGTAGGCTCATCGGCAAGAATCAATTTTGGATTTGTAACAACAGCTCTTGATATAGCAACACGTTGCTGCTGACCACCTGATAATTGCTGTGGAAAGTGTTTCTTACGATGCGACATTTTCATTCTGTCAAGTACTGCCTCCACTTTTTTCCTTCTTTCAGACGAAGGCATATTTAAATATAACAATGGAAGTTCTACATTTTCATATACAGTAAGTTCGTCTATTAAGTTAAAACTTTGAAAAACAAAACCAATATTACCTTTTCTTAAGTTAGTTCTTTGTCTTTCTGAATATTTTGAAATCTCCTGATCCATAAAATTTAATTCACCCGAAGTAGGATTATCAAGCAAGCCAACAATATTTAATAAAGTTGATTTTCCACAACCTGATGGTCCCATAATTGCTACAAATTCTCCACTTTCGATATTCAAATTTACTTTGTTAAGAGCAGTAGTTTCTACTTCGTCTGTTCTAAAAATTTTTACTAGTTCATTAGTTTTAATCATGACTGTAAGATTTAAATTGCTATTATTATTATTATAATATCTTTTATTTTAGGTTCTACTGTTATACTTCGACTACGTTCAGTATAAATTTTAGTAGAAATGATTAAATGCGTAAATAATTAAATGGTCTATTGGGAAACTCAAAACTTTAAACTCTAAACATTTAACTATACTTCCTTTTCTGTCATAATCTTTCATAACCATTTTATCATTCAATCATTTTGTCATTTTATCATTACCCATTAAATTAGTGGTAGTACCTTATTTTAGTATTATCTGATCAACATCATTAAAGTTATCATAGCTCGATACAATAACTTGTTCCCCCGGATTTAATCCTTCAAGCACTTCATAATATCTAGGGTTCTGACGTCCTATTGAAATATCTCTTTTCACAGCTAAATCACCTTCTTCGTTAACAATATATACCCATTGCCCACCTGTACTTTGATAAAATCCACCACGGGGAATTAATACAGCTTGCTTCGATTCACCAAGTTCTAATTTTAATCTGAATGTCTGGCCAATTCTTATTTGACTTGGCTTTTCGGAAGTAAACACCATATCAACAGCAAATCTGCCATTATTAACTTCCGGATATACTTTATCAATTTTTAAAGTATAGTTTGCGCCTGCAAAATCGAAACTACCTGGAAGTCCTTTTCTTACTCTTGCTATATAATGTTCATCAATTTCTACTCTTAATTTATAATTATCAAGAATATTGATAGTACCTATGCGGGAACCATAAATAATAACTTCACCAATTTCCGGATTTAAGTTTGCCAATTCACCGTCAACAGGAGCTTTTACATTCAGGTTATCCAATCTACCCTGAATAATTTTTAAGTTTTCCTGCATGTTTCTAATCTGATTGTCCATGGCTTTTAACTGAACTTTCCTATAAATAGAATCATTCTTTAAAGCTTCGTTTAATAACGAATGCTGACGGCTTGTAGCATAATACTGTTCATATGATTGATCAAAAACCTCTTTTGAAATATGCTCATCATCAAATAACTTTTTATTGTATTCATACTGTCGTTCTTGCATCTTGAGCAAACGTTCAGTTTCAATCAGTGTCTGTTTTCTATTTATGGTATTAAGTTCCAAAGTGATTTTTGTATTTTCGAATTCGTTAATGGATCTTGAAACAGCAGCTTCATTATTAGAGATCTCTAAAATCAAATTGGTATTACTTAATCGCAGAATTACATCTCCTTTTTTTACCATATTACCTTCGTCAATTAATATTTCATCAACTCTTCCTCCCTCGATAGCATCCAAGTAAATAGTTCTTATTGGTTCTACTGTTCCAATCTGTGCTATATAATCCTTAAACTCATCTTCAATAATTGATTCAATTGTAATTTTTTCTTTTTCAACATTTAATTTTGAGCTTTTATCGCCGAAAAATATATTATAAGCGACTAGAAGAATAAGAACACTCCCCACTGTTATCCATACTGTTCTTTTGTTTAGCCATTTATGCTTTTTTTCTATTACTCTATCCATTATTTAAAAATTTTGTAAGATTTATTTAGATTCTGCCCTTCAATGATCATTTATTATGCCAAAACATGTATGCGTCTGACTTAATGATTATTATAAATAATCAACACTTCTTTACAAAAGACAAACTGTTCGATAACGAAACAGGCGGAGTACGAATTCGTACATAATACCATCAAATTCAAAACTCCTGACTTAACGTAAAAACTTTGTCGCAATTGCCGGCTTTATATCATTTTTTGAATATTGAACACCGATTAACGAATGCCAAATGATGAAGTTAAGTACAGCATCAAAACTCCTGGCTATAATTTGAATATAAGCATGTTACAACTAATTTAAAATAATGTAATTGTCGCTTTTTTCTTAGTGTATCTTAATCCTGAAAGCTTTCGGAACCAAAAAACGATAATAACATTTTCAAAACAGCTTTGAATATGGAGATTTCAGTCATTGAAATTTACCCGTCCGGCAGGCGGGTTTGTATTTTGGTGCTTGTCATTTGTGATTTTTAATATTTATTTTAGTTCATATTTAACATTTTAGTCATTTTAACATTTTAGTCATTTAAATTGTATCTTTACAATTAATTTGGATAATTGTTTATTTAACTACCTTATTATGAGTGAAAAGATTGGCAAAATACTGGCAATTGACGATAATGAAGATATACTGTTTGCTTTAAAACTTCTACTTAAAAATCATGTGGAATTAATTCAAACCGAAACAAACCCTGAAAGAATTCCGGAGTTTTTGCATAACGAAAATTACGATGTTATTCTTCTTGACATGAATTTTACTAAAGATGCCATTAGTGGTCAGGAAGGTTTTGACTGCTTAGCAAAAATCACAGGAATTGATCCTGATGCAGTTGTTGTATTTATAACTGCTTACGGCGATGCTGAAAAAGCTGTTAAAGCAATTAAGCTTGGTGCTACAGATTTTGTTTTAAAACCATGGCAAAACGAAAAGTTACTTGCTACAATTTCATCTGCAATTAAACTTCGTAGATCAAAAAGTGAAGCCACTGATTTAAAGAAAAAACAAAAGGCAATTAGCGCTATTCAGGATCAACCTTTTCATGAA
>JAUVUS010000426.1 GCA_030600865.1 Bacteroidales bacterium
TGCCTGAACTGACTTAACCATATTTCCGATTTATTGTTTTTTACAACAAGTTTTTCGTTTTTAGGAATTTCTATAACCGGTTTTTTAATTTCTCTTCCTGATTTCTTGAAATGTTTCTCATCTATAAATCTTAGCAGAAAATGTCTATAGTCCGTTCTGTATGGGAAGTACCAGCAAGCCATAGTATTGCTCCACTGGCAATCAGGTATTTTCTTTACTGAATTTATCAAATTCCGATCATAATCAAAAACAAGCTTAATAACTGATTTATCATTATGTTTGGATTGTTTTAATGTAATTCTACTCATGAAAAAAGTTTTACTGATATTTTAATTGAAGATAGTAAAAAATCATGAATTATACATACCAAACCCTGAACTTTTAGCTCTGAGTTTCAAATTGTCAACTGTAAACCTAAATATTTATTTATAACCAAGAATCTTTAATATATCCTGAGGTTCCTGTTCTTTGGAAAATAGTTCTGTTGTGAAATTACCGTCTTTATCCTTATCAATAATAATTTGTTTAGGACAGGGAATAAGGCAATGCTGTAAACCTTCAAAACCACCTAATGTATCCTGGTAAGCACCAGTATTGAAAAAGCCAATATAAAGCGTATCCTTAAAATCGTATCTGGGTAAATAAATTGCATTACTATGTTGTTCGGAGTTATAATAATCGTCGCTGTCGCATGTTAATCCACCTAAAAAAACCCGTTCGTAGCTGCTGTGCCATTTATTTACAGGTAGCATTATAAAACGTTTGTTTATAGCCCAGCTATCGGGCAGGGTAGTCATAAAAGAACTATCGATCATATTCCATACTTCACGATCATTTTGCTTTTTTTGTCCTAAAACAGAATA
The DNA here is from genome assembly GCA_030600865.1 of Bacteroidales bacterium. Taxonomy (GTDB): domain Bacteria; phylum Bacteroidota; class Bacteroidia; order Bacteroidales; family UBA12077; genus UBA12077. The sequence goes on from JAUVUS010000426.1 coordinate 864, forward strand.
AATTATTCCACCACTTTCACCAACAGTAAACGATCCGAATTCAGTAAAAATATTTGGTTCCATTAAATTATTGGTATCACAAAACAGTTTAATCTGAGATATGATTGCGTCGGTAATATATTCATAATCGTAATCGAAGGAAAGGGTATTCTTAATAGGAAATCCACCTCCAATATTTAAAGAATCCAGCTCGGGGCACACTTTTTTAAGTTCGCCGTAAACGGTTAAACATTTTGCTAATTCGCTCCAGTAATAAGCATTATCTTTAATGCCCGTATTGATAAAGAAATGCAGCATTTTTAATTTAACATTTGGATTTTCTTTTACCTGTTTAAGATAAAAATCCACAATATTTTTATATCCAATACCTAAACGGGAAGTATAAAATTCGAATTTAGGTTCTTCTTCCGAAGCAATCCTGATTCCTACTTCAAAAGGAACTTCAATTAATTCTTCAAGCCTGTCCAGCTCCTTGTAATTGTCGATTATCGGAATTGTATTTTTAAATCCAGCATTAATTAAGCGGGCAATATTTTCTATATAAGCATCGCGTTTAAAACCATTACAAATTATGTAAGTTGATTTTGTTATCTTTTTATCATTGTAGAGCGATTCAACAATATTTATATCGTATGCCGATGATGTTTCGATATGAATGTCATTTTTAAGAGCTTCGTGCAACACATGCTTAAAATGTGAGCTTTTTGTACAATAGCAATAGTGGTATTTACTTCTGTAATTTACTTTTCCCATAGCATTTTTGAACCATGTTTTAGCTCTTTTAATTTGATTTGAAATTTGGGGCAGGTAAGTAAATTTTAAGGGAGTTCCATATTTTTCAACGATATCCATCAGAGGGATTTTGTGAAACATAAGATTTTCACCATCTAAATCAAACTCTGGTTGTGGAAAACCAAAAGTTTGTTCAATTAAATCGAGGTATTTAATTTTCATTTATATAAAGATATACATTGGCTAAAAGATGCAAATTAAGTAATTTTTACAAATAATTATTTCATTTTCCTGACTAATTATTATTTTGAAGGGTTGGATCAAAAAAAGGATTTATCTTTGTATTAATTGAAAACTTTAGTCCCAAAGGGACGCCAGATAAAAGCACAGGGCGAAGTGTAACATAGCCCTGTGAGATATAACGTTAAGGTATTGCAGGGCTGAAAGCCCGAACGGTAATGAAATTTAAAATAGACAATTATGCCACAAAGTTTATCTAAGGTCTATATACATTGTGTATTTTCCACAAAAAGAAGTATGCCTTTAATTACAGACACTATTCGAAAAGACTTACATTCTTATATCATAGGTACATTATCAAATGTTGGTTCTTATGTAAATGAAATATATGCCAATCCTGATCACCTTCATGTTTTATGCACTTTGCCCAGAACTATTACCATTGCCGAGTTGATTTCGAAAATTAAAACATCTTCTTCTAAATGGATTAAAAAACAAGGTATTATAAATTTTTCCTGGTCCCGATAAATATCGAGAGGTATGGCTCTTTTTAGCTTCGCTGAGCCCTTCGGGGTTCTGTTAGTTCATCAAAAGTGATGATTGTTGAAAAGTATATTTTAAACCAATCGGAACATCATAAAAAGATATCATTCAAGGATGAATTACGGAATTTTTTTAAGGAATATAACATAGAGTATGATGAACAGTACGTTTGGGACTAACAACTTGCCTTGATAGGTGGTATCGCCCCCGTATCAAGTACGGGGCAGGCTCTTACAGGGCTTTTTTCGAATACGCCTCAATAACACAGGGTTACGTTACACTACACCCTGTGCTATTGCGTGTCGGGGCGTTGCCCCTAAAAAAATTAAACCAACTCTTCAAAATAATATTTAGCCATATTTCCTTAAATAACTTTTTTGGGAAAGCAACAAAAAAGGAGTCTGTTCAGTAAAGTGTGTCAAGTAATTAACTAAATAATTTTTAACTTGCACATTATGAATGGAAAAGATTTTAATTTTGAAGAGTTCGAAAAAGAGGCAATTGAACAGATAAAATCTGGGAAA
>JAUVUS010000463.1 GCA_030600865.1 Bacteroidales bacterium
AGCCCGGCAGTTCGAAAACACAGCTTGATGGCGTGCTTGCTTGTGGTGATGTTATGGATCCTCATTATCGTCAGGCAATTACTGCTGCAGGTTCAGGCTGTAAAGCGGCTATTGATGCTGAAAGATTTTTAGGTTCTCAAGGGTAATAAAAAGGGCTGTCAAATACTTTTTCGACAGCCCCTTGTTTTTTTGTTTAATTTATATCTGCAATTTTTTCTGTTTTATAATCTCCGTTTATTAATTTCTTATGAACAGCTTTAAATGCATTTATTGTGTATTCAACATCTTCGAGTGTATGCATGGCTGTTGGAATTAATCTTAATAATAACTGACCTTTAGGGATGACAGGATAAAGAATTATTGAACAGAAAACATTATAGTTTTCTCTTAAATCCATAGTTATGTTTGTTCCTTCAGGTACACTCCCTGAAAAGTAAACAGGCGTTACCGGAGATTCAGTTTTTCCTAAATTGAAACCGGCATCACGTAAACCTTTTTGTAAAGCATTTACAATAACCCAAAGTTGATCTTTAAGCTGTTTTTCGGTTTTTAATAATTCTAATCTTCTCAATGATCCAATTACTATAGGCATAGGAAGAGATTTAGCGAAAATTTGCGATCTCATATTATATCTTAAGTAATTTGTAACTTCTTCCGTTGATGCTACAAAAGCTCCAATTCCGGCCATAGCCTTGGCAAAGGTTGCAAAATATACATCGATACCATCCTGTACACCAAGGAACTCACCTGTTCCGGCACCTGTTTTACCCATTGTGCCAAAACCATGAGCATCGTCGACCAGTATTCTGAAATCGTATTTTTCTTTTAAAGCCACCATTTCTTTTATTTTCCCTAAGTCACCTGTCATTCCGAAAACTCCCTCAGTAATTACTAAAATACCACCATTTTGTTTTTCAGCAAGTTTTGTAGCCCTTTGAAGTTGCTTTTCGAAGTTTTCCATGTCATTATGAGGAAAAACATAACGTTTACCCATGTGTAAACGTAATCCATCAAGAATACATGCATGTGATTCAGAATCGTAAACTATTACATCATTTCTGGTTACAAGTGAGTCGATAATTGAAACCATACCCTGGTAACCATAATTTAGAAGAAATGCATCTTCTTTGCTCACAAATTCCGCCAATTTAGCTTCAAGTTCTTCGTGTTTGCTTGTTTGCCCTGACATCATTCTGGCACCCATTGGATAAGCTAGTCCCCATTCTTTAGCTGCCTCAGCATCTGTTTTTCTAACTTCTGGATGATTTGCTAATCCAATATAATTGTTTAAACTCCAGGTAAGAACTTCTTTACCCCTAAATTTCATTTTTGGATGGATTTCACCTTCCAGTTTTGGAAATGCAAAATATCCGTGAGCTTCTTTCATGTATTTACCCAATGGGCCCATATTTTCTTTTATCTTCTTAAAAATATCCACGATCTTTGGTTTTAATTTATTATTTTTTTAATGCCACAAAAGTACATTTTTTTAAAAAAATAGCAAATCAATGAAAATAAATTAAATAAATTAAACGTTTAGAGTAATTAAATTTTAGCATATTAAACTAAAATTGTACATTTGCAAAATGTTTAAAAAAATGAGAATATTAATACCATTTATACTACTATTAGTGATAGTTTCCTCATGTAAATATGAAAAATTATTAAAAAGCCGTGATTATAAGTTAAAGTATCAAAAGGCTCTTGAATATTATGCTGAGGAAGATTATATGAGAGCTGAAGGTCTGTTTGAGCAATTAAAGCCTATTTTAAAGGGAACAAAACAAGCAGATACTGTTTTTTATTATGCAGCATATTGTAGCTTTTATGAGAAAAGTTATTTATTGGCAGCTCATTATTTTGATGAGTTTAGAAGAACGTATGGAAATAGCCCATTTGCTGAGGAAACCGAGTTTATGAATGCATATTGTACTTACTTATTATCACCTCGTCCTAGTTTAGATCAGACATATTCATATCAGGCAATTTCGTTATTTGGATTATATATGTCGAGATATCCAACAAGCGAAAGAACAGGTGAATGTATTGGTTATATCGAAGAATTGAGAAACAAGCTGGTTGAGAAATCATATCAAAGTGCTAAATTATATTTTAATTTAGGGAACTATAAAGCAGCTATAATAGCTTTAAATAATAGTTTAGATGATTTCCCGGAAACAGAATACAAGGAGGAAATAATATTCCTTATTATAAAAGCAAAATTTTTATTAGCTGAGAATAGTATAGAAAATAAAAGAATTGAAAGATATCAGTCTACTGTTGATGAGTATTACTCATTTGTTGGGGAATTCCCTGAAAGTGAGTTTATAAAAGAAGCAACTGATATGTTTAATAATTCGCAAGGAATTTTAAAGAATTAGTATTTAATAAATCATATTAGGATGGATTACAAAAAGACAAAAGCTCGTGCTACAACGATTACTCGTAATTTAAATGAGATTGATAATGTTACAGGAAACATTTACGAGGCTGTTGCTATTATTTCAAAAAGATCTAATCAGATTGGTAGTGAGCTTAAAGAAGAGTTGA
>JAUVUS010000137.1 GCA_030600865.1 Bacteroidales bacterium
AAGAGTAGAACCAAAAATATATAATTTAAATAAACATAATTATGAGTCAATTAGAAACCACTTACCTGGGATTAAAATTAAGAAATCCTGTAATAGTAGGAAGCTCAGGACTAACAAGTTCAATTGATAAGATTAAAAAAATTGAAGAAAAAGGTGCTGGTGCAATTGTGTTAAAATCGATCTTCGAAGAACAAATTAAGTTTGAGGCCGGTAAAATGGCTAATGGATCTGATTCTCCTGAGGCATTGGATTATGTAAACTATTATGTAAAAAATAACAAGATTCAGGAATATATCGATTTGATAAAAAAAGCAAAACAAGAAGTTAAAATTCCTGTGATTGCAAGTATCAATTGTGTTTCTTCAAAAGAATGGACTGGTTTTGCAAAAAGTATTGAAGAAGCTGGTGCTGATGCGATTGAAATCAATGTTTTTATTTTGCCAAACGACAGAAATGCAACGGCAGAAAAGTATGAAAATATTTATTTTGAATTGGCAGAGAAATTGAAAGGTACCTTAAAAATTCCATTCGCATTTAAATTGGGATCACATTTTACTAACCTGGTTGGATTTATCCAAAAATTAAATGTTCCCGGAGTAGTCCTTTTTAATCGCTTTTATGCTCCTGATATTGATATTGATAACATGAAACTTATTGCAGCTGAAGTATTTAGCTCGCCTGCTGATATTCGTAATTCGTTGCGATGGGTAGGTATTATTTCTTCAAAAATTTCTGATTTGGATATTGCAGCATCTACCGGAGTTCATGATGGAAAAGCTGTAATTAAACAGATTCTTGCAGGGGCAAATGCAGTTCAGGTTTGTTCTACTTTATACAAAAACGGTATCGATCATTTAGAAAGTATTATTAAAGAAATTGAAGAGTGGATGGATAAGCATGGATATAATAATATTGATGAGTTTAGAGGAAAAATGAGCTATGCTAAAATCGATGATCCTTTGGTGTATGAGCGATCTCAATTTATGAAGTACTTTTCTAGTGTACAATAATAAAAAATCCCGCTTATTTAGTGGGATTTTCTTTCATGTTTTCAATAACATTTATTAATTCGAAATATAATGGTTTTTTATCATCTTTTATATCTTCGACATAATTCTCTAATCGCAACAAACAAGTATCTGCCAACTGGATATCGATATTTTCAAAATTGTCAATTACCGTAAATGCATCAAATGCAAGTTGAAAATCAGACTGAATAAAAATATCAGTAAAAATTTCAATATATTTATTGAAATCTAAACTGTTTTTCCAACAGGAAGAAACCAGGATTGATACTATATCTTTATAATCAGGATTTTCTATTGCTTTAATAATTGGAGGTACACAATACTGTTCTCTGAGGTTATCAATGATTTCTGTTATTTTATCACGTATAATAGTGTCCGATGTCGTACGCAATAACTCAATCACTTCAACTATAACATCTTGGTTACCATTTTCGGATATGTATTTTAAAGTATCTAATATAATAGAAGTTTTTTCCGATCTGAGATTTTTTATAATTTCCTTATCAATCATGATTTATGAATCTTAAATTTGTATAAAACCTAATTGTTTTATGAAACAAAATTAGAACAATTCCTCTCATATATTGGTTATTCAGATTATATTTTCCTATATTAGTTCAGAAAAATACCTTGTATTTTAAAACAAAACCTGCCTGCCGTCAGGCAGGCTTAGAAATCTAACGTACAAAATCATGTGTTTTCTTGAATTACCGTGAGATGTAAATTTTGTTTTTTAAAAAAAAGTGTTATTTTTACTACAAATTGTTTTAAATTGGTAACAATTAATAAGCAGCAAATTATGAATATGAAATTATTACATCGTAAGGTGCTATATTTATCGGTAGTGATTGTATCTATTGCACTGATAACAGGATGTGGCTCTGGTAAAGAAAAAGCGGATGATTATGACGACCTTGTAACCATCGATTCTCTTGAAATAGATGAGCAATTAATACAGGATGTTAAAGCTGTAAAAGAGATTTTTTATTCATTGCCATCTCCACTGGAGACAGCAATGATATTAAAACAGGCCGGAGCGAAATACAACGAGGAGTTACTTAATTCTACAGATAATACTTCCAGATATGTTACCAATAAAAGTATGGCTCTAAATCTGGGTATATATACAACAGATTTAAGTTATGCAAGTTTGTTTGATCAGACTCAAGCTACTATTAATTATATGAATGCTTCTAAAAAGATGGCTGAAGGATTAGGTATTCTGAATGCTATTGATGAGGATGTACTCGAAAGATTAGAGGCAAATATTAATAATCGTGAGGTTATTATGGATATCATTTCAGAAACAATTATGAATTCAAGTTCATTTCTTGAAGAAAATGATAGACAAGCAATGTCAACAATTATTTTAGTTGGCGGATGGGTTGAAGGATTATATATTGCGACAAATTTAGTTGAGGATGATGTTGATTTCAATAATAATGAGTTGGTAAATCGTATTATCGATCAAAAACTTACTTTAGGTACAATACTTAGCTTATTAGATGAAAATTCTGATAATGCAGATGTTAAAAATGTAATGGTCAACGTAAACGAACTGAAAGCGATTTTTGATAAAATAGAAATTACAACTTCAAAAATTGAGCCTGTTACTGATAAAGAAACTAATGTAACAACTCTAAAGTCAGAGACTACTATATCCATGAGTCCTGCCACTTATAATGAATTAAAAGAGAAAGTTAAGTTAATACGAAGTAATTATATACTATAAAAATATCCTCTGTTATGAAAAAAATATACCAGATATTAATTGTACTAACAGTATTGGCTTTAATACCTTTTTATGGTAAAACACAATGTAAGAGTTTTGCTAAAAAGGTTTGTAAATTAGAGTTAACTCCATATATACATGATGGTAACTTTAATGCTGCTATTTTAACGGAAGGTGAAGATGCTGAGTTATATAAGACATTTTACTCAGGCCAAAATTACAGGATTTATATATGTGGTTCTCAATCACTACCTGATATTGAATTTCAAGTGCTTGATGTAAACAGAAATGTTTTATATGATAACAGGAAAAGTAATTATGCCAGAATATGGGACTTTAAACTTGAATCGAGTCAGCAACTTATAATTTCATTAAGAGTAAGGAATAATGAAGAAGAAGCGGACGAGTTGATTAGTGGTTGTGTAGCAATTATGTTTGGTATAAAGGAAGAAGCTGATTAAATAATTATATAATAATATATAAAAGCCTGTGATTATCACAGGTTTTTTTTGTTTTGTCTTCTGTTCATTTCTATTTTTAATTTTTCTTTTAAATATTTCCCGGTATAAGATCCTTCACATTTAGTTATTTCTTCAGGAGTACCTTCGAATATAATATTTCCTCCGTCTTTTCCACCTTCAGGCCCTAAATCAATTATCCAGTCAGCCGATTTTATAATTTCAAGGTTATGCTCAATTATTAGTATTGAATTTCCTCTTGATATTAAAGCATAAAAGGCTTCAAGAAGTTTTTTGATATCATGGAAATGCAAGCCTGTAGTAGGTTCATCAAAAATAAACAGTGTTGATTGTTTAGATTTTTCTTTACTTAGAAATGAAGCTAGTTTAACTCTTTGACTTTCACCTCCACTTAAAGTACTTGAAGATTGTCCCAATTTTATATAACCCAAACCTACTTCGGCAAGAGGAGAGAGTTTATCAACTATTTTATTTTCTGTCGAACCCGTTCCTTCATTAAAAAACTCGATTGCTTCGTTCACAGTCATTTCCAGAATGTTAAAAATATTTTTATCACGATATTTAACATCCAATATTTCTTCTTTGAATCTTTTTCCATGACAGTGATCGCAAATTAGAGTAACATCAGCCATGAATTGCATTTCAACTTTAATTATACCTTCTCCCTGGCACTCTTCACACCGACCACCGTCAATATTAAATGAATAATGTGAAGCTTTGTAATTATTTATTTTTGATAATTGTTGATTAGCATATAGTTTCCTTATTTCATCGTATGCTTTTAAGTAAGTAACGGGATTTGAGCGAGATGATTTCCCTATAGGATTTTGATCAACAAATTCAATACTATCAAGATCTTTGATATCACCTTTTAATTCGTCAAATTTTCCGGTTTTTTCTCCTGTCCCTAATAAAATCTTGCTTAGTGCCGGAGATAATATATTTCTTACAAGTGATGATTTTCCGGAACCACTTACTCCGGTTATAACAGTTAAGGTATTTAAAGGAAATTTAACATCAATATTTTTTAAATTATTTTCTCTTGCTCCGGTTAATTCTATGTAATTATTCCATTTTCTTCTTTGTTTCGGAGTACTAATAAATTCCTTTCCCGTAAGATATTTTGCAGTTAAACTATTCTTATTTTTAATAATTTGATCTCTGTTCCCCTGAAATATTATGTTGCCACCTAATCTGCCGGCAAAAGGTCCTATGTCAATTATTTCATCAGCAGATTTAATAATATCTTCATCGTGTTCAACTACTATAACAGTATTTCCTATTTTTTGAAGTTCTTTCAGAACTTTTATTAACCTGTTGTTATCTCTTGAATGTAAGCCAATACTTGGTTCGTCAAGAATATAAAGCGATCCTACGAGGCTACTACCAAGTGATGTTGCTAAATTTATTCGTTGAGATTCGCCTCCTGAAAGAGTTGATGATAAACGATTTAATGTTAAATATCCCAAGCCAACATTCATTAAAAAATCTAATCGACTATTAATTTCAATTAAGATTCGTTTAGATACATCTCTTTCATAATTGTTTAATTTAAGTTCCCTGAAAAATACTTGTAACTCGTCAATTGGCAATAACACTAGATCCTGTAAAGATTTATTTCCAACTTTGACATAGGAAGCTTCTTTTTTAAGACGGGTTCCTCTGCAGTCGGGGCAGGTTGTTTTACCGCGATATCTCGATAACATTACCCGATACTGAATTTTATATTTCTGCTCTTCTAAATGTTCAAAGAAAACATTTAATCCTCCAAAATACTTATTGCCAGTCCATAGTAACTGTTTTTGATCTTCGGTTAAATCAAAATATGGTTTGTGTATTGGGAAATTAAATTTTTCGGCATTATAAATAAGCTTGTTTTTCCATTCCTGCATTTTTTCACCTCGCCAACATGCAATTGCTTCCTCGTAAATAGATAAGCCTTTATTAGGAATTACTAAATCTTCATCAATTCCAATAATTTTACCGTAACCTTCGCACTTGGGGCAGGCACCAACAGGATTGTTAAAACTAAAAGTATGAACTGTCGGTTCTTCAAATTCAATTCCATCAGCTTCAAATTTATTTGAAAAAGTTTCTAAAGAATTTTTATCACCAAACGCCTTAATAATACAGTACCCTTTGCCCTCAGAGAATGCAATTTGAACAGAATCTGCAAATCGACTAAGAGAATCTTCATTAGTTTGAACACTAATTCTATCAACAACAATGTTTATAGGTTTTTTTTTATTAACAGAACTTGTACTCTCCAGGATATCAGTGATTTTATAAATTTTAAAATTTTGCTCTATTCTCGATATTCCTTCATTTTGCAACATTTTCAGGTAATCGTCAAATGATTTACCATTTTGAATTTGAAACGATGCAAGGATAAGAAGTTTTGTATTTTCTTTAAAACTAGTTATATAATCTACAACGTCTGTTATTGAGTGTCGTTGTACTAATTTTTTGGAAATGGGTGAATATGTTTTTCCGATTCGGGCAAACAAAAGTTTAAGATAATCATATACTTCAGTTGAGGTTCCAACTGTTGATCTTGGATTTCTTGTGTTAACTTTTTGTTCAATAGCAATTGCAGGTGGAATACCATGTATAAATTCAACATCAGGTTTATTAATTTTACCTAAAAATTGCCTTGCATAAGAAGATAAACTTTCGACATATCGCCTCTGGCCTTCAGCATAAATTGTATCGAACGCTAAAGATGATTTGCCGGAGCCTGAAACACCAGTGATAACAACAAATTTATCACGAAGAATATCAATATCGATATTCTTTAAATTATGAACTTTTGCGCCTTTTATTTGGATATATTGTTCTTTGTTTGGCATAAATATTGAAAGTAATACTCCTAAATAATGTTAACAAATCTTAAATGATTTTGAAATAAAAAGATTTTTTGTTTAAATTGCACTAAATTACTTAATTAATTTCTAACCCAAAACTCGGAGGATTGTTTATCGATTAAACTTCTACCTTTTTATATTACTTAAAAAAGGAGGTTGTTTTGAAAAAATCAAAACTTACCGATCATGAACTTGTAAAAAGGTTTATTGATGGTGAACAATCGAGTTTCGAAATCCTGATTAGTCGTCACAAAGATAAGGTATATACTTATATCTTATTAATGATTAAAAACGAGCATTTAGCTCATGACATTTTCCAGGAAACATTTATTAAAGTTGTTAAATCGTTGCATGCAGGTAAATATCAAGAGAATGGTAAATTTGTTTCTTGGGTTATTCGTATAGCGCATAATCTTATTATTGATCATTTCAGGAAAGAAAAGCAGATGAAAATCTGTTCCAATGATGAATATGAAACCGATATTTTTAATTCTCCAAAATTTTCCGATAAGACAGTCGAAGATGATATTATTCATGATCAAATTATGTCGGATGTTCGCCAATTAGTAGATTTTTTACCTGATGAACAAAAAGAAGTAATTTTATTACGTCATTTTATGGGATTGAGCTTTAAGGAAATAGCAGATCAAACAAATGTTAGTATAAATACCGCATTGGG
>JAUVUS010000279.1 GCA_030600865.1 Bacteroidales bacterium
ATATCGATACTAAAGTCTGTTTTCCCAATACCTGTAGGGCCTAAAATAACAATAAGGCTTTTCATGTATTTATAATTTTATAATTGATTGGCGTTTAGTTGTTTATGTTTTTTTTGAAAATCCATAATCAGAAATTGGAAATTAGAAATTAGAAATTTGGTTTCTTCCCAATTTCATCCCGAAAATTTTCGGGACAAATTTCAAGTTTCACTATAATCATTCCCTTGTATGTCCAAATTAAATCTAAATCTAATATCTAAAATTGCTATTGTCTTTGGTCGTGGACGTTTCATCTGTTCATAAATTCAGAAGAAATTGCATCGTATCAACATTATCTGCGTAATCCCATAATTCAGGCTGTTGTGCTTTCCCAAAAGGAATTGCGTCTTTAATAAATTCAGATTTAGAGACTATACACTGAATTTGATCTTTACCTGCCCGTCCGCCTGCCTGTTCGGCAGACAGGGCAGGCGGGTTTAAATCCAGATATTCTTTTACTTTTTCAATATCATCATAATACTGAAAAAATAAAACTCCAATTGGCGATGACAAACCCTGATCTTCCTTTAAAATTACAAAACCATTATCGAAATGCTGGATCTGATTCATCAAATAAACAGATTTATTGTAATCATAATTATTAGCATACTTATTATGTTGATAAACAGATTCAAAATGAACAATGTTTTCAAAAAATAAATCAAAACAATAATCTTTGGGAATAAACAGCTTAGAAACATTTCTACAACCTAATCCAAAATAACTAAATATGTCGTTCGCTAAGGATTCAATATCTTCTTTTGTTTCATTTCCTTCAAGTATAGCTACAGAGTTTCTGTTTTTCCTAATGATATGTGGATATTTACCAAAATAATATTCAAAATACCGCGATGTATTATTACTCCCGGTAGCAATAATTGCATCGAAATTTTCCAGTTTATCTTCAGTGAAATATATCAGTTTTTTAAAATCACTGTTAAGATAAATCAAGTATTCTGAAATAAATTTTAACAATCTGTTATCTTTTGATGATAACTTACCGTAAAAAATATTGCCTGAAATTAATACGGTAATGAAATCATGAAAACCCACCAAAGGGATATTTCCGGCGGTAATAACTCCAATTTTCTTCGTGTTTTTTTGATTTTTTATATTAGGGTATTTATTTATCCAAAAATTAATTTTTTCCGATCTGAGTGACTCCCCAATAGCGTTTATCGATTCGCGGATATTTTGCTCAGTAAACCACGGGTTTTGAATATGATCATTTAGCACAATCTCATTTAGCATTTTGCCAAAGTCAAATTTAATTTCAGAATAAGTTTTTAGAAACCTTCCCAATTGTATAAATGATTCTATTCTTTGCTTTAGTTCCATGTCAACAGTTACCTTATTAAATATAAATAAAGCAATAATATACAACAACTTATATTTGGCAATCTCAATTTTATGATTTATTAAAACATTGCAAAAATATCAATAAATATTATTTACAATTTCTTATCAGATTAATTATGATCTAAGTTTTACCAGAGATAGCTTTTAGTATTATGATATTAATTTTAAAAGCTTTTTAAAATTTCTTTTACATGAGCCCACGTATTATCTGATAAAACTGATTTATAACTCACAGTATTTTCTCCTCTTTGTTTAATAATATTTTTCACTCTTTCATCAATGTTTGGATGAGTATTAATCCATTCTAACTCCTTAAGTTTACTATTAAGGTCACTATTTCTTAATCTAAACAAAAACATTGCAAAAGCTTCCGGATCAATTTCAGATTTTATTAAATATTTTACAGCTTCTGCATCTGCTTCTCTTTCTAACTTTCTATCATATGCACTCGAAGATAGTATTTTTGCTGTTTCATTAAGTATTTCGCCACTATTACCCCCAGTTGTCATCGACAATAAGGTCGACAAGCCAACTTCCTTAACTAACTTTTTCATTACATGATCAAGTTCAATATGTGCTATTTCATGACAAAGAACCCCACTAAATTCTGCTTCACTTTCCGAAGCTAAAATAAGCCCGCTATATATAACTATATGTCCATCAGGAAGTGCAAATGCATTAACTTCATTACTTTCAAGTATATGTAATTTAATTTTGCTTTTATCAATAAAATTTGAATTACAAATTTCAGTTAAAATACTATCCAGAGCACTTTTTATTGTTATATTCTCTATGTCCTCTCCTGATTCTTTAAATAAATCCCAATATAACTCTCCTAATTTTTCATCAATAGTATTACTAACATGCTTAACATTTAAAATACGCATCCAATCTATTTGGTTTAATACAAATAAGATTGCAAAAAATAAAGTAATTGTAACTAATCCTTGGAATAAAACCCTTTTCATATTAATTCTTACAAATTAAATTTGTTAAGTTTCCATAAAACCACCATTCAACATGAACTCCCTTCCTAGTGTTTATTGCTGTATAAATTGTTGCTGCAAATTCGGTAAAATTAAATAGCAACACTGTAATTATATAAGCTATAAACTTACTGGATAAGACTTCTTCAGTAAATATTATAGAAATGGTCCACCAAAAACCAACACTATTAATTAATAACATTGAAAACTGAGATAATAATGCCTGAGTACAATGCCACCTTACAAAAAAGGATCCTTTTCTATTTCCTATATAAAAAAATAAAGTTGCTAACAAATTTATTATTGGCAACGGTAATGCAGCAATTAATGCTATTAATGACATTAAATAACTATTCGAAGCTTTTTCAGCTTCATGTTCACCCGGTTCATAAACAAATTTCTTCGTTATTATCATAATCCTTTAAAAATATTCCAAATCCAGTTAGCTATTATTAAGGTAATTCCAACTGCAGCAAATTTAGGTTTTCTTAAAATTAATTCGACTTTAACATAAAACCTAAATAAGCTATCTTTTTTATATAAAACATCGAAAAATAACCAAAATGGCACTACAATTAATAAGGATATCAATATTAAACCTATTGGATTCCAATATAGAGATTCAATAAACTCTCCTTTTAGGAATGCAATTACTGATCTTGTGGAACCACAAGAAGGACATGGTATACCTGTAACATTCTTAATTATACAAGTAGTAAATCCTTTCTGTGAAGATCTAATTAAATTAACCCCAACCCAAACATACCCTATTAAATTAGATACAAGTAAAAAAAAGTATAACTTTCTTTTTGTTAATGCCATTAATTTATAACACTTGCTGCAACTTTTCTAAATTTTTTTCTCTTGTTGCTCCCATTATTAAGAACCAATCAATTATTGTCCAAATACCTAAGCCACCACAAGTTAATAACTTACCAATACCCATGCCTGTATCACCTATTAAGAATCTATCAATACCTAAACTTCCCCCAAGTAAGGAAACGATTAAACTTATTGTTGGGTCCTTAAATTGCATTGTTTGAACAACACTCCATTTAGAATCATCAAGTTCAATTAGACGATCTCTGATTTGCATAACCTGATGACTTTCAAAAAATTTACCATTTGACATAATAAACATGTCTACCTTTTGTGAATCCATTTTTTATTTTTTTTTTAATTTCAACATCCTACTCTTTTGGATTTTCGGTTACTCCCTGTTTGTTTTAGTGGTATCTAGACTCCACTTTCATTATTATAAATTTATGTCTAGTTTTATAATCAAATATATAAGAGTTTAAATAGGCAAATGACTATCCATGAGACTAAATAAATCTACAATTCTGACTATTACATTTTTAAAGTAATATTGATGCTTACGTTAAACCATAATTGATTTATTAAAAGTAAATATTTTTTACAAATTAGAAAAACTAACTGATTTTATTTTCAGAAAAAAGAATAGATATATAATCAACTACTTCGTTTGATGGAATAATCTCGCCAGAATGTCCTGTTCTTAAAATATCAACCTTAGGATTTGAAGATACTAATTTTGCATATTCAATTAAGGTCATAATAGGGCCATAACCACATACAGAAATATTCTTCTTATGAATTACTTTTTCAATTGCCGGTGAATCAAGTGTTATTATATTTTCAAGTACAAAAGCATCTTTTTCTTTTCCTTGTTCGGGTGATAAAAAATGAGAAAAATCTGATGAAGCTATAATTAATAATTTTCTGTTTAATAATTTAGAACTTTCAAATAATCTTTCTGCCAAAAATTTAGCATTTTTATAAGTCTGATTAGATAATGTTATTGGAGCTATTTTATAATAGTAATCTAAAAAATATTGCAGGAAAGGAAGCATTACCTCTCCTGAGTGTTCATGTTTTTGTTCAACATCAGAAATATCAATACCAAGACTCTGACCAAATTCAACATCAATATCAACCTGTCCCAGTGGTGTTTCCCAAATATCATTTGAGTCAAATGATATTTCGTGCCCCAATCCAGTGTGATTTGGATTTACAATTACTACCGTATCAAATTTATGGCCTGTCTGTTTAATTATCTCAAAAAAATGAACTGCCTGGTAAGCGGAAAACATGTAACCGGCATGTGGAACAACACC
>JAUVUS010000246.1 GCA_030600865.1 Bacteroidales bacterium
ATTAAATATTTAATCGACATAATTATGCTGAAAAGATTAATAATTCTGTTTTTACTTGTTCCTTCGTTCACATTTGCGCAGTTTACCGATGATTTTGAAGATGGTGATATTTCGAACTGGACAGAAAGCACTGCAGGCCGTTGGGCGGCTTCAAATATTTCTCCCCTGAATGGATCGTATTCATTACATCATATTTTTGATAATCCGGATGCTGATCACGATCAAATTTCTATTGACTTACCTACCATAGATTTAAATGCTGATACTACAATATGGAGATTTAAAATTCAATACGATTACAATCCATCTAATGGTAATAATTGGTGTGTTTTTATTGTAAGTGATGTTGAGGCAGATCAAATGATTCCAGGTGGAAGTATAAATGGTTACGCTCTTGGAGTTAATTATACCGGTTCGGATGATATATTAAAACTTCTTAAAATTACATCGGGCAGTTCAACAACAATTATTACAACTACCTTAAAATGGGATTCTGACACAGATCCTTCTGATACAATAGCGATGGAAGTTATAAAATCAAAAACAGGAGGTTGGGAAGTATATTATAATTCTGATGGAGACTTTGTCAATCTTACAAGTATTGGAACAGGCAATGATAATACTTATACAATTGCAGATTATTTTGGAGTTTACTATGACTACACCTCTAGTGCTGATAGAAAATTATGGATTGATGATATTGAAATAATTGGAAAAATTTATACGGATACAATTCGTCCGGTTATTGATTCTTTGAACGTTGTTGCTTCTGATAAAATATTGATTCAGTTTAGTGAAACCGTAGATTCTACAATTGCGGTTAATCCTCTAAATTATACTATCGATAAAAGTATTGGCAATCCTGATTCAGTAAAAATTAGCGATACCAAAAAATCAGTGGAATTATTCCTTCCATCTGATTTAACAAATAAAGAATATTACAATATAACTATCCAGAATATAGAAGATGTTGAGAGTAATATATTAAACGATACTACTATTAACTTTTTGTATTTTATTCCACAAGTTTACGATGTAGTTATAAACGAGATTATGGCTGATCCTTACCCTGAAGTAAATCTGCCAAATTATGAATATATCGAAATTAAAAACACAACTGAGTTTGATATAGATTTAACGGGTTGGAAATTAAAAGTTGGAAGCGTTGAAAGAGATTTTCCCGATTATGTCATTGATTCGGTTTCTTATTTAATTCTATGTGATAATGATGCTGCGGAGTATCTGGATGATTATGGAACTGTTTTGGAATTTCCTTCTTTCCCGGCAATAACAAACTCCGGTACAACTATCTATGTTTTTGATGAAAATAATAATTTTATCGATTCTGTTAAGTTCACTTCTGATTGGTATGTTGATGAGGAAAAAGAAGATGGAGGCTGGTCGCTGGAAAGAATCGATCCTTTGAATACTTGTTCTGGAATTACAAACTGGGAAGCATCAGAAAATGTAGATGGAGGAACTCCCGGAACAGAAAATTCTGTTTATGCTTCGAATATTGACACCGAAGCTCCTGTTGTTGAAAAGATTGAAATAGTTTCCGGTAATCAATTAAGATTGATTTTTAATGAACCTATAGAAAGATTAAGGGCAGAAGAAAATTCAAATTACACTATTGATAATGGGATTGGGAATCCTTCATCTTTATTGCTTAGTGCTAATTCAATGGAAGTTGATTTGACATTTTTAAGTTCATTTACCGATGGTGTAAGTTATACTATTACGATTGTGAATCTTGAAGATTTCTGTGGTAATGCAATGGCATTAACAAATGTTGATTTCACATATTATGAGGTAAAACCATTTGATATAGTTATAAATGAAATTATGGCTGATCCAGATCCGGAAATAAATCTGCCAAATTATGAATATATCGAAATTAAAAATACAACAGAATTTGATATCGATTTAACGGGTTGGAAATTAAAAGCAGGAAGCTCTATAAAAAATTTTCCAGATTATATTTTGGATTCAGCATCTTATGTTACCTTATGTTCAAGTACGGCCGGAGAATATTTAAGTGTATATGGTAATGTCCTGGAATTTTCATCTTTCCCGTTGATTGCTAATTCAGGAACTTCCATTGTTATTTACGATAAAAATGATGTATTGATTGATTCTGTGAATTTTAACGATGATTGGTATAATGATTCTGAGAAAGAAGACGGAGGTTGGTCCTTAGAAAGAATTGATCCGCTGAATATTTGCTCAACAGTTACCAACTGGACAGCATCGCTTGATGCAAACGGAGGTACGCCCGGAACAGAAAATTCTGTTTATGCTTCAAATATTGATAACGAAGCTCCCGTAGTAGAAAAAGTTGAAATTGTATCGAACAATCAGTTAAAGATTATTTTCAATGAGCCAGTAACAGAGCAAACAATTCTTGAAAAAATAAATTATTCAGTAAACAATAGCATTGGAAATCCTTTTTCCGTGTTTGCAAGCACTGATCTTCACGAAGTTGATTTACTCTTTTTAAATACTTTCCCTGAAAAAATTAATTTAACTCTCACTATTGAAAATTTATCTGACGAATGTGGAAATATAATCTCATTAACAGAATTTAATTTCGTTTATTATGTTGTTCTTCCCAACGATATTGTGATAAATGAAATAATGGCCGATCCAGAACCATCAATGGCTTTGCCTGAATTTGAATATATTGAAATTTATAATACTTCCGCTTATGATATCAGCCTGGCAGATTGGACTTTAACTGTTGGCTCAACAATAAGATCATTATCATCAGAAACAATTGACTCAGGTGGGTATCTTATTCTTTGTAAAAGTGATGCTGCATTAGAACTTCAAAGTTTTGGAAACGTTCTTGTTGTTTCCGGATTTCCATCTTTGGCAAATACTGCACAAACTGTAATACTTAGAAATGCTGAAAGTGAGATCATATCTAATATTTCATATTCCAATGATTGGTATCAAGATGATTATAAAGCAGACGGAGGGTGGTCCTTAGAACAAATTGATCCTTTGAATCCTTGTGGTGGAGAGTATAATTGGATTGCATCGGAAAACGAGATCGGAGGAACCCCGGGACAAATAAATTCAGTTAATGCAAGTAATCCTGATATTGATGTTCCGGAATTACTTAGAATAGCTGTGGTTGATGATGAGAATATTCAGTTGTTTTTTAATGAAACAATCGACAGTTTATCAGCTATGCAAACAAGCATTTATTCTGTTGATAATAGTGTTGGTAATCCAATTTTGGTTGATTTAATAGGATATGATTATAAATCATTAATACTTGGATTTGAGGATTCATTTGAAGAAAATACTATTTACATTTTGAAAATTTCAGGAGGAATCTTTGACTGTGCAGGGAATGAAATTTACGATAAAAATATCGCTCAATTTTCGATTCCTGATTCAGCTGAAGAAAACGATCTGGTTATTAATGAAATTCTTTTTAACCCTTTAGTTGAAGGATATGATTTTGTGGAAATTTACAACCGCTCTGGTAAAACCATTGATTTAAAAGAGTTACTTATTGCTGCTTATGAAGAAGAATTGGATTATTCGTCAATTGAAATAATAACAAATGAAGGGTATTTAATCTTCCCGGGCGATTATATTGTTTTAACCGAAAACCCTGTAGTTGTTCAGGAGCAATATATTACCACAAATCCTGATGGTTTTATTAAGGTCGAAGATTTGCCAGGCTATAATGATGATAAGGGACGAGTGATGCTATTAAATAAATGGCAAAATGTTATCGATAATTTTGGATATGACGATGATATGCAATTTGCATTATTGGCTACAAACGAAGGGGTATCTTTAGAACGAATAAATTTTGACAGAGCTACAGATGATAAAACAAATTGGCATTCGGCATCGGAGTTAGTTGGTTTTGCAACACCTGCTTACGAGAATTCACAATTTATGGAATTAGAAGATATTAAAGATGAAGTGAATATTGAGCCGGAAGTTTTTTCTCCTGACAATGACGGTTTTGATGATGTTGCTAATATCAGTTTTACATTTGATGAACCCGGATATGTTGCCAATATTAAGATATTTGATTCAAAAGGTAGATTAATTAGATATTTGGCCAATAATCAACTATTAGGAATTGATGGAGTAATTACCTGGGACGGCTTAGATGATAGAAACCAAAAAGCATCGGTTGGTATCTATGTTGTATTTATAGAAATTTTTAATCTGGAAGGTAATGTAAAACAATATAAAAAATCTGTGGTTGTTGCTGCAATGTGGTAAGTATAATGAAAGAAATTAAAATAAGAAGGGCAAATATAACAGATGTCTTAAATCTATCGGTTCTTAAAAAGCAGGTATTTATTAGTACTTATGCCATTAATGGAATCAGAAAAGATTTTTCGGAATATATAAATACCGAATTTTCTGTTAACAATACTGAGAATGCTATAAATGATAAGAATAATATAATTCTAATTGCTGAAAGTAATGGATTTATGGTTGGTTGTGCTGAAATGTGCTTACTAAGTAATTGTCCGGAAACAAAAGATAACAGCCCTGAACTTGCTATTTTGTATGTGTTTGAGCATTTTAAAGAGAAAGGAGTAGGATATTCTCTAATATCTGAAGTAGAAAATTTGGTTAAGGAAAAAGGTTTTTCAGGATTATGGCTGACTGTTTATTATTTAAACAAAAATGCTATATCTTTTTATAAAAGACAGAACTATAAAATTATTGGAAGTACCTTTTTCGAAATGGGTGGAAACAAGTATGAAAATAAAATTATGTATAAAAGGATAAAGTAATACCAATTCTTCTTCAAAGTGTCGTCCCGTTTAAATCGGGATGGTGCTTTAAAGTTTAGAATGGTTAATGCCGTTATATATTCAATCCATATTGTTTTTCACAAATATGGCATTTTGAATAATAAACGGTATAAAACACACAATCTTGCATGTTTGATTTACCA
>JAUVUS010000218.1 GCA_030600865.1 Bacteroidales bacterium
CAACAGAAGATTCTAAAATCACCTGTGGCTCCTTTATTATTGCTGCACCCGCGGGCGTCATGAAAAAAGCCTTCAATAAGTGCAGCAGCAACAATCATATTTGACCTGATATCGCCAGCTGCCTCTGGTTGCCGCGCAATAGATTCCATTGCAGCAGTACCAATTTTGCTAATACCCATGGCAGCAGCAAAAGCAGCAAAAGCAGCTCCAAAACCAGCTGCAGCTTTTGAAATAGCTACCCCTTCAATTGCTAGTAAAATAATTCCTAAAGTAGACATAATATTAATTTTAAATGGTGAATATATTTTTATTTCAATGATCTTCTTCTGATGCCATTCCAAAATAAATAGCTGACAAAATTGTAAAAACATAGGCCTGAATAAAAGCTACAAGTATTTCAAGAACAGACATAAATATTGCAAATAGAACGGATACAGGAGAAACAGCCATTCCTAAGCCGGAACTCATATTTCCGAAAATAAATATCAAACTAAAAAATCCTAAGACAATAATATGTCCTGCAGAAATATTCGCGAATAAACGAATCATCAGAACAAATGGTTTAATAAATACTCCAAATAGTTCAATAAAAGGAATTAGGGGAAGTGGTAATTTTAGCCACCACGGAACTCCCGGTGTATTAAATATATGACTCCAATAATTTTTATTCCCTGTTATGGTTGTAATAAAAAAAGTGAAAAGTGCTAAAGCCATTGTTACTGTAATATTTCCGGTAACATTTGCCCCCCCGGGAAATAAAGGAACAAGACCAAGCAGGTTATTCAATAATATAAAAAAGAATATGGTTAACAAAAACGGCGTGAATCTTTCGTAATGTTTTTCTCCAATACTTGACTTCGCAACATCATCGCGAATAAATAAAATTAATGGTTCAAATAATGATTGTAATCCTTTCGGCGGCAATCCTTCTCTTTTTTTATAGGAGTTTGCAACAGATACAAAAATAAATATTAGAAAAATACAGCTAAATAAAATGGCTGTAACATTTTTAGTAATTGAAATGTCGAAAGGGCGGGCAACAAACTCTCCGTGATTATCAACTTCAATAATTTTATCTTTATAATCGCCCTCGTGTGCAATTTTAAATCCGTGGTAAGTATGCCCATGTTCCAGTTTAAACGACCAGAAAGAAATAAATCCTTTAGTTTTACTATATAAAATAACTGGTAAAGGAATTGCTACATGGTGTCCTTTATATGAATACAAATGCCATCCGTAACTATCTCTAATGTGGTCGAAAATAAAATCGCCCGGATTAAACCCTTCTTTTTCATGTTCTTCGTTATGCTCTTGTGGATGTTCAGGATCCTTTTCTGTAGGATTGTCATTTGCAAATATGTTTTCCTGATTAAAAATCAATATTGCAATAACAAATGTAATATTTAAAAGGATTTTATACATACTACAAAGATTGTGTACTTACAAATTTATGCAATAAAAAGCAAAAATGTTAATTGATGCTATAAAAAAGACAGTGCTATTAATAACACTGTCTCCTAATACGATAAAAAATTATTTTAGTTTCTTATAATTGTGCACTAATTAAGAAAGTTGCAGCAAATGCTATAATCGCATATAATTCAGGAAATACAGCAAGAATCATTGTGCTACCAAATACATCATTTCCCCCACCAATTGCAGCAATACCATTTGATGTAACAGAGCCTTGATATATTGCTGAAAATAATCCAACAAATCCTAAAGATAATCCTGCTGCAAGAATTGCTATAGCTGAAGACATTTCCATTCCTGACCCTATTACTCCTTTACCCATAATTACAAAAAATCCTGCAAAACCATAAAGACCCTGAGTACCGGGCAATGCAGCTAAAAGCATGTAGTTACCAAATTTTTCTGAATCTTTTTTCAAAGCACCAATTGAGGCATTACCGCCCATTGAAACTCCAATTGCACTTCCAATTCCTGATAGAATTAACATAAATGCTAATCCTGCGTAAGCTAAAATTACTGGTGTGTTCATAACTTTTATTCTCCTATTTTTTATTGATTTTATTTATTTTGAAAAAGGTTTATACTGTTTACCACCTCCAACGAAGCCGGCATTTTTATAAAATTCTACAAATGTTAAACGCATTGGGTGTATAAAAGCACCAAGTGAAGCTAAAAATATATTTATTCCGTGTCCAAATATTAATAACAATACAAATGGTAACCAACCAATATATTTAATTTCTAAGAATTGTACTGCAATTTGATTGAATACCAAACCTAAAATTGCACTTGAGATTCCTAATGCAAATAAACGAATGTATGATAACAAATCACCAAAAACGCCGGTTGCTGTTCCATAAATATCGTAAATTCCACCTGCAAAGCTGGCAAAAATACTTGCCGATGGATTATTAAAGAAGATAATAAAGACTCCACTCAGACCTAATAAGGAATAAAAAAGAATTTTATATTTTTCTAAACTTAATAATCCTGCGCTATCGCCTCCCATAAAAACAATAAGAACGATAAAAGCAAGTGCCCAGCCAATACTTGATAGACCATGAACAAATCCAAATTGCTTGATTTTATTTGCAGCTCTAACGCTTATTCCAAAAATAATTTGAATTACTCCAAGAATAAGAGCAAAATTAAACATGCTATTTGGATCTAATAACAGATATCTAAACTTGTTTAAAAAGTTATAATCCGAAACAGCACTCTTTAAGAAGTCGGTTTTAAACAATGCTAATTGATCTGCCCCAATAACACCAAGCAATGCTTTAACAAATTCGTCTTTTGTAGCAAAATGCTCGCCAATTATCGGTTGTATATTCGATATTACCTCCGCAGGTAAAATACCTTTTAGATTCGATAAAGATATTTCACTTAATACATAACCAGTATCGATAAGGTTAATACCAAATACAGTTCCCGAAACAGCACCTAATATTATTGTTGAAACACCTAAAACCTGGAGTAATGACAATATTGGTTTTAAGTCTTTCGAAGCACGAAATTTAAAAATAGTTGCTACTACTAAAAATAGTATTCCATATCCGGTATCACCAACACAAAAACCAAAAAACAGCAAAAAGAATGGTGCGAAAAATGGCGTTAAGTCCATTTCTTTATAATCGGGTAAAGCAAATAATTCGCCAATAGGCTCAAACAATTTATTAAACTTATTATTCTTAAGTTTAATAGGCACATTATCTGCAACAGTAGCCTTAGCCGAAATATAATATACATTTTGTTCGTCAAGTACTTTTTCCAGTTCTTCCTTTTTCTCAACAGGAATCCAACCTTCCAAAAGCATCACTTTTTCTTCTGCTTGTTTTTCAGTATGATTAATTGCTAAATCAAAATCGGTCTCTTCCTGTAATTTTTTACGAGTATCTTTTAAAATATCCTGATATTTAATTGCATACTCATCAAAAACATTCTCAATTTCTTCTAAACGATTTTTACCGGCTTCATCTTTTGCAAGAAGTTCCGATAAAGTTTGCTCAGGTAGTTTTATTTCTTCTGCATCAATATCAATTGGATTTGCCCCTCTTTGGAAAGCAACTATAAAAGCATGTCCGTATCTAATACTGACAATATCAAGTGGATATTTATCTTTCCATTCAGGATTAAATTTTTTCTCGTTACAAACAAAAAATCGAAGTTTAATGTGATGTTTCGCAAATTTTTCGTGCATTTCAGGAGTAAAATTACCCCAGGGTTCAGCTTTTTGAATTTCTTTGTTCAAACTAAGCTGTTCCTGCTCAATAGCCGTAATTTCATCAAAAAGATTTTTGATTTTTTCAACCAATTCTAATCCTTCCATTTCAGATTTTTCAGCAAGTTCTTCCTGATTTCTTTTTCCCAGGAATTTTAAGGCTTTATTTAATTCACTGATTTGGTGCAAGGATAATTTGATGTTTTCATCTATATCTTTCTTCTTTTCTATAATATGAAGCACGCCCAGCTCCTGAAGTTTCTCAAGAAAAGGGATATACTCCTTGTGATAGATTAAAAAAGAATATTTCATCATTGGAGTAATCATTATGCAGCCTCCTTCTGTTCTTGTCGTTTTTTAACAATTTTTTGCGATGATTTAGACAAATTCTCCTCATCTTCAAGAAATCGTTTTACTTTCGAGATTGCTTCTTCGTATCCCGGAATTTGCACCTTTTCGTAAAGGTTTACTTTTTGTGTGGTTTTTTTCCTCGCAAAATCCAACAGTTCCATTTTTCTTAAGAAAAATTCGCTTTCAATTGAGATCTTAACTAATGATTCAATAATTTTAACTCCGCTTAAAAACCAACTCGGTTTATTAAAAAGGCTAAATTCCCCGATCTCAAAAATTACATCTTCTAATATTGGTGTTTTAACACCTGCGATTTTCTTAACGATCATATTTACATCTTTCACAGTAACAAGATCCTTCTCAAATTCGCCCCAAAGCCGTACCATTGCATCGTATTCCTTCATACGACCATCCAGTTTCTCAAGTAATTCTTCTGCTTGTTTTTTGGCTCGCTTAACTTCCATTCTAAGAGCAGCTTCTTTACTTTGAAGCGTAGGCAATGCTCTTAAACGAATTTTAAGATTCTTGTTTAATTGCTGTAATGATGTTTTATTATATTGGAATTTTATCGCCATGTTTTTTTCGTTTCAGGTTTCTAGTTTCAGGTTCCAGGTTATGTTCTAATCATTTTTAACTTTAAACATGAAATTTGAAACTTTGAATTAATTTTTCGGCCAATACTCATCAACAAATTCTTGTTTAATCCCTACTTCCGCAGGTTCAAAATGTTTATTGAATAAGTTCCAACCTGTCTCTAGCATTTGATCAACCTCAATATTTACATCAATAGCCAATAATTTCTCTGAATAATCTTTCGCAAAATTAAGTGTGCGTTCATCGTAATCGGTAAGATCGAAACCATTTTCCTGTTTTGTTTTTGCATTAGCAGCATCGGCATATAAACGAATAGCTGCATTCATCACTTGTGGATGATCTGCACGGGTTTTCGTTCCAATAACTAACTGCTTTAAACGCGATAAACTACGGAACGGATCAACAATAACTTTACCAATATCAGTGTCTTTACGAATAAATAGCTGACCTTCGGTAATATAACCGGTATTATCAGGAATCGCGTGAGTAATATCACCACCGGATAATGTTGTTACAGCAATAATTGTAATTGAGCCTCCATCAGGAAACTGAACTGCTTTTTCGTAAATCTTAGCTAAATCACTATAAAGAGATCCCGGCATACTGTCTTTCGATGGAATCTGATCCATACGGTTCGATACAATAC
>JAUVUS010000139.1 GCA_030600865.1 Bacteroidales bacterium
TAGTTTTAACGGCTAATTATTGAACAATATTTCAACATTAATTGTATAATAAATAGCAAGTTTTTATTAATATAATTGATTATTAACAGTAAGTTAATAAAAACTGAAAAGGCTTAATAATCAATTCAATTAGGTAGATAAGTGTTGTTAATAGAGTATTAAAATCTTTTTAAAAACGTAAAAAGCAAGTTTTTCTTTAAAATTTTAAGAACAGTATTAACAGGATATTATTATTATCATAATAGATTAAATAATATATAATATATATAATATGAGTGTTAAAAATAAATTTATTTCAGATGGTTTCGTAAATCGGGAAATTGATGAAAATATCAATGTGATTGAAGAAATAAACAAATTAAAAAAAGAAAAGAATGCCATTATTCTTGCTCATTATTATCAAACTGGTGATATTCAGGATCTGGCAGATTTTGTTGGGGATAGTTTAGCATTATCGCAAAAAGCTGCAGAAACTGATGCTGATATTATATTATTTGCAGGAGTTCATTTCATGGCAGAAACAGCAAAAATATTAGCACCGGAAAGTAAAGTGTTAATACCTGATTTAAATGCCGGTTGTTCATTAGCTGATGCTTGTCCACCAGATGAATTTGAAAAATTTATTAAAGCACATCCTGATCATTTGGTTATTTCGTATGTAAATACCACTGCAGAAATAAAAACAATGACAGATATTTGTTGTACATCAACAAATGCACTAAAAATTGTAGAGTATTTACCAAAAGATCAAAAAATAATATTTGCTCCGGATAGAAATTTAGGAGGTTATATTAAAAGAATTACCGGTCGTGAAAATATGATAATATGGAATGGTGCTTGTCATGTTCATGAAGAGTTTTCGTTAGAAGCAATATTGAAATTAAAAAAGGAATATCCTAAAGCAAAAATAATTTCACATCCTGAGTGCGAAAAACCTGTTCAGTTAGTTTCAGATTTTATTGGATCAACAGCTGCTTTGATAAAGTTTACAAAAACTGACAATAGTAAAGAATTTATTGTTGCCACTGAATCAGGTATATTACATCAGATGAAAAAGCAAAATCCTGAAAAAGTATATATTCCAGCACCTCCAAAAGATTCAACTTGTGGATGTAACGATTGTAATTTTATGAAGCTAATTACGGTTAATAAAATTTACAATACTTTAAAATATGAAACGCCTGAAGTTATTTTAAGTGATGAAATAATTCAAAAAGCAAAAAAATCAATTGATGTAATGTTAGATATTTCAAAAAAAATGAATTTGTAATTCATTATACTTTAAAGTAGAGCGGGGAAATACTCCCTGCTTTTTTTGTATATTTAACTTTTTACAAATTATTGAAAAGTGAAAAATATAATTATAGCATTTATTTTAATTTTTAGTAATAAAGTTTTGTTGGCACAAAATGATACTTTAAAAACTAATTCTGTTTATAAAGAATTCAAATATAAAAATGGAAATATTTCCAGTGAAGGATACTTAAAAAAAAATGTGCCAACCGGACTTTGGAAATCATATTATATAACAGGAATAAAAAAATCAGAAGGAAAATGGAGTAATAATAAGTTAGATAGTATTTGGATTTTTTATGATCAGCTTGGTGATACAATTGAAAAAATTAATTATTACATCGGAAAAAAGAACGGACATCATTATAGATATTTTAAAACCGATAATTATAAAAATATAATTTCATTTAAAGATCTTTATGTTAATGGACAAAGAAATGATAAATCATATTTTTATTACGAAAACGGTAAAATTAAAAAAGTAATTCCATATTTAAATGACAAGAAACTAGGTGTAGGATTTGAATATGATAAGAAAGGAAATGTTATCACAATTACCAGATACAGAAATAATGAAATTATTGTTCAGGAAAACATTAACAGATACAATACAAAAGGTGAAAAAGAAGGTCTATGGAAAGAATTTTATGTTAATGGTAATATAAGGGAAGAGAAAACTTATTTGAATGGAAAACTAAATGGTTATTTTAAATTATATAGTGAAGAAGGAAAATTAATTGATGCTATAAAATATAATAATGGTGAAGTTGATATAAATTCAAATGATTTTGAAACGGATTTTGAAATTAGAGAAGAATATGATGAAAAAGAAAATTTAGCTTTCCAGGGAAGTTATAAAAAAAATGTACCAATAGGTGTTCACAGATATTTTGATAGTAAAGGCAAGGTTACAAAGGGTAAAACTTACGATATTACAGGAAATATTATTGCTGAAGGCATTGTTTTAATTAATGGTAAAGAAGATGGTGAATGGCTTTACTTCTACGAAAACGGGAAAAAACAGGCGACAGGAAAATTCAACAAGGGAAAAAAGAATGGAAAATGGATTTATTATTATGCAAATGGTCGCATTCAACAAACAGGAACGTATAATAATGGAAAATTAACCGGAACATGGCAATGGTATTATGAAACCGGAGAACTTTTAAAAGAAGAGTTTTACATTTATGGACAATTAGATGGTGAAGCTAATGAATACACAGTGTTAGGAAATATAATCTCAAAAGGTAATTATATAGAAGGTAATAAAGAAGGTGAGTGGATTTATAGAATTGGTGATCAGGAATATAAAGGTAAATATGTAATGGATTATAAAGATGGAGCCTGGAAAAGTTATTATTTGGGAAAAGAAATACTAAGTTTTGAAGGTAGGTTTATACACGGAAATCCAGATGGAAAACACGAATATTTTTATCCTGATAAAAAATTGAAAGAAGAAAAATATTATAGCGAAGGCGAAAAAGTTAAATCGTGGTCGAAGTACAATGAATATGGTGATTTAATAATAGTTGTTCAATATAAGGATGGAAAAGTTTATAAAATTAATGGAGTAAAAGTAAAATTAGGTATGGAGGAAAATTAG
This sequence comes from Bacteroidales bacterium, assembly GCA_030600865.1. Classification (GTDB taxonomy): domain Bacteria; phylum Bacteroidota; class Bacteroidia; order Bacteroidales; family UBA12077; genus UBA12077. Next base: position 2,897 of record JAUVUS010000139.1, read on the forward strand.
TTTTTGTAAATTTGAAAAGAAAATAATTTGAATGGATGATTTGGATATAAGAGACCTGTCTGCCGATAAAGCAGGAGAAAACTTTTCAGAAAACGAAAAGGAGTTTGAAAAGACATTACGTCCTTTGGATTTTAAAGATTTTAAAGGACAGTTTAAAGTAGTTGAAAATCTAAAGATTTTTGTTCAGGCTGCAAAAATGCGTAACGAATCACTTGACCATGTTTTATTACATGGCCCTCCGGGTTTAGGTAAAACAACACTTGCTAATATTATTGCCAATGAATTAAACGTAAATTTAAAACTAACTTCCGGGCCGGTATTGGATAAAGCAGGCGATTTAGCCGGTTTATTAACAAACCTTGAAGAAGGTGATGTTTTATTTATTGATGAAATACATCGTTTAAGTCCTGTTGTTGAAGAGTATCTATATTCTGCGATGGAAGATTATAGAATTGATATAATGATTGATAAAGGACCGGGCGCTCGTTCTGTTCAGATAACATTAAATCCTTTTACCTTAATTGGTGCTACAACACGTTCAGGATTACTAACCAGTCCGCTTCGTGCACGTTTTGGCATAAGCTCACATTTAGAATACTATGATTTTAAGATAATTACATCTATTATAAAAAGATCTGCAGGCATATTAAATGTTGCTATTGACGATAAAGCAGCTGTTGAAATTGCATCACGTTCACGTGGCACACCACGTATTGCAAATGCACTTTTACGCCGTGTTCGTGACTTTGCTCAAGTAAAAGGAGATGGAAATATAGACATAGAAATTTCACGGTTTGCGCTCCAGGCTTTAAATATAGATAAACACGGTTTAGACGAACTGGATAATAAAATATTGTTAACTATTATCGACAAATTCAAAGGAGGACCTGTTGGAATTTCGACCATTGCTATTGCAATTGGTGAAGATAGCGGTACTATAGAAGAGGTTTATGAACCTTTTTTAATTAAAGAAGGATACATAAAACGTACTCCCCGCGGAAGAGAAGCAACTGAAATTGCCTACAAACATTTGAATAAAGTTCGTGATATTGATGGTCAGGCTGGTTTATTTTAATTAAACGCGTTAGAAATTTTTTCTAATTGTTTAATATCTAAAATTTTGATTTTTCTTCCGTTCAAATCAATTAACTTATCATGTTTAAATTCCGATAAAAGTCTGATAACTGATTCTGTTGCAGTACCAACAATATTAGCAAGTTCTTCGCGTGTTAGAGAGATTTGTAATACTCCATCTTCATTTAATTCGAATATTTCCATTAATTTAAGTAAAATCTCGGCCAAACGTTCACGAACAGTTTTTTGAGCAATATCAGTAATAAATGCATTTGCCTCACCAAGCTCTTTACAGGTTTGTTGCATTATTGCCATTGAAAAATTGCCATTGGTTTTTACAAGCTTAATAAGGGTTTCGCCCGGAACAAAACAAAGTGTTGCATCTTCAATAACTTTAGCAGAAGAACAGGCAAGTTCGTTACTCAAAATAGAACGATATCCGATAATACCTCCTTTTTTTGCAAAAGCAATTATTTGTTCCCGACCATCAATACCAGTTTTGAAAATTTTTATTATACCGGAATTTATGCAATAAAAACCATTGGTTCTACTACCTTCATGATATATTACACTACCACGCTTATAAGTATTGCACACTTTTTCTCTTTCAACAATAGCATGTTCTTCTGGTGTAAGATGCTTAAATATTGAATCGTAATTATGCAAACAATCATCACAAGGTGGTATTTGATCCCGGTTTATCATTTCTTTAAAAAAATTCTTATCTGTTTAAAGTATTAATAGTCAAACACAAGTGTTTTTCAAATAAAATTTATTTATATATTTAGAACACAAAATTAAGTTTTTTGTTTTATAAATTAGAATTTGTAATATAGATTTTAAAATTATATTTGCAAAAAAGTAAATTATTTAAATAGATATAAATATGAAAACATCGTTAAGTATTGATTGGATTGAAGGAATGGCTTTTGAAAGCGAGGTGAATGGCCATAAAATAATAATTGATGCCGTTGAAGCTGTTGGCGGTAATGACAAAGGTCCAAGACCAAAACCGCTTATGCTATTATCTCTTGCCGGATGTACGGGAATGGACGTGGTGTCGATTCTTAAAAAGATGAGAGTTGAACTTGATAACTTTAGTGTTGAAGTAGAGGCAAATGAAACCGAAGAACACCCCAAGCATTTTGATGAGATGAAAGTTATTTACAAATTTTGGGGTAAAAATTTACCAATGGAAAAACTTCAAAAAGCAGTAAATTTATCAGAAGAAAGATATTGTGGCGTTAGCGAAGTTTACAAAAAATACGTAAAAATGAGCAATGAAATACAGATAAATCCGAAGAAATAAGAACAACCTTCGCAAAAAATAAATAAGCCTGCTAATTTTGTTTTAGCAGGCTTATTTATTAGATATTTATAAATTATTTTAAAGTGCCGATTTAAATTGTTCTAAGAACCTCACATCATTCTCAAAATAAAGGCGAAGATCCTTAATTCCGTATTTAAGCATTGTTATTCGCTCAACTCCCATTCCAAATGCAAAACCGGTATATTTTTTACTGTCTATTCCGCAGCTGTCCAGCACATTGGGATCAACCATTCCGCAACCCAAAATCTCTAACCACCCCGTATATTTACAAACATTACAGCCTTTGCCACCACAAATATTACAAGCCACATCCATTTCTGCCGAAGGCTCTGTAAAAGGGAAATAAGATGGTCGTAAACGAATTTCGGTTTTTTCACCGAACATTTCTTTAGCGAAATATAATAAAGTTTGTTTTAAATCGGCGAAAGAAACATTTTTGTCAATATATAAACCTTCAACCTGATGGAAGATACAATGAGCACGTGCACTAATTGCTTCGTTTCTAAAAACACGTCCCGGTGAAATAGTTCGGATAGGTGGTTGTGTATTTTCCATAATCCTAACCTGAACCGATGATGTATGAGTACGTAATAATATATCAGGATTTTTTTCGATAAAAAAAGTATCCTGCATATCGCGGGCAGGATGTTCTTCAGGAAAATTTAGTGCTGAGAATACATGCCAATCGTCTTCAATTTCAGGGCCTTCGGAAATAGTAAAACCTAATCTTTTAAAAATATCAATAATTTCATTTCTTACAATAGAAATAGGATGTCGCGTTCCTTGTTTTAAAGAATCACCAGGTAAACTCATATCAATTTCTGAATCAACTTCTGATTTATCTTCAAGGCTTTCTTTTAATAAATTGATTTTTTCCTGAATAGAAACTTTGAGCTCATTTAGTTTCTGTCCTACTATTTTTTTGTTTTCACGTGGAACGTTTTTAAATTCCGAGAAAAGATTATTTACTATTCCTTTCTTCCCCATAAATTCAATACGGAATGCTTCAATTTCCTCCAGGGATGTTGCTACAAATTCTTTCGCTTCTTCTAAATATTTATTAATTTTTTCTATCATAATTTTTTAATTCTCATTTTAATATCTTTAACTGGTCTGTCGTTTTCGTCAGTTATAGCTTTAGCAATTTTATCAATTATTTCCAAACCTTCAACCACTTCACCGAAAATTGTGTATGCATTATCTAAATGTGGCGTACCGCCTATTGTCTGATAAACTTTTAATTTATTTTCGGGTATTTTAAAGTAACCTTCTGCTTTAAATTCTTCTTCCGCCTTTTTACGGGCTTCAGGAAGAATAACCTGATAATCAATCATTCCACCCGTATTATAAGCTTCATTTTTAGCTTCATCTATATTTTTAGTTATAAGTTTATTTAATCGTGATGCATTTATCCGATCCTCAACTTTTTTCACATCTTCATCAGTAAACACCTTGCCTTGTACAA
>JAUVUS010000332.1 GCA_030600865.1 Bacteroidales bacterium
AACAGATCTGTTGAAGTTGGTAATCACCAGGCATTTTTGGAATTTGCGTCACCTGATGTTGTTTTGTTAAAACCCAATTCGTATCCAATTGTTGGTAAACAAGCTATGAAGCAATTGTATTCAGAATTATCTGATTCCGGTTATCGACTAACATGGAAACCAAGTTTTGCACGAGTTTCTGAATCAGGTGATTTAGGATATACTTTTGGTATTTATTTACTTGAAATTATGGAAGCCCGCCTGCCGGACGGGCAGGGTGAACAAAAAGGTCAAATACAACAAGGAACCTATTGTTCCATTTGGGAAAAGAATGCAACCTTGCCTGACGGCAGTCAGGAGGGAAAATGGCGTTTTGTTTTAGATACAGGAAATAGTGGACTTGTGGAGCCAATAAACAATGATTAATAATCAAACACCAATAAAGATTGATTATTGATTATTGACAATTGTAAAATCGAAAAAACTTATCTTTGTACATAATTTTCAAAAAATACTATCGTGAAAAATCCAGATATCAAATCCATTTTCGATTCTTTTAATCAATTCAATATTTTAATCATTGGTGATGTAATGATCGATTCGTACATGTGGGGAAAGGTAAATCGTATTTCGCCTGAAGCTCCTGTGCCAATCATTATGAGTACCAAACAAGAAAATCGTTTGGGAGGTGCTGCTAATGTTGCATTAAATGTTCAGGCTCTGGGAGCAAATCCGATTCTTTGTGCAGTAATTGGAAATGATTCAAAATCAAAAACGTTTCAAAGCCTTTTAAAAAAGAGAAAATTAACAAACGAAGGAATATTGGAAGATGATAATCGTAAAACTACTGTAAAAACCAGAATAATTGCAGACAATCAACATATGTTAAGAGTTGATGAAGAAATTGACACAGAGCTTGATACAGGAACAGAAGAAAAATTCATAAATAAAATTCTAACTATACTTTCCGACAAACAAATTGATGCAATCATTTTTGAGGATTACGATAAAGGATGTATAACACCTGTAGTAATTAAAAGTGTAGTCGAATTTGCTAACAAAAATAATATTCCAACTCTTGTAGATCCCAAGAAGCGTAATTTCATGGAATATAAAAACGTAACGCTTTTCAAACCTAATTTTAATGAATTAGTTGATGGATCAAAGATTGATATTAAGAAAGGTGATTTTGATGGAATATTCACCGCATCACAAAAATTACACTCAGAACTAAATGCTAAATATCTTTTAATAACACTTTCCGAACTTGGAGTTTTTATAAGCTATAATAGTTCGTACCAGACTATACCTGCAGAAATTCGTGATATAGCTGATGTTTCAGGTGCTGGCGATACTTTAATAGGAACAGCAAGCCTATGTCTGGCTGCAGGCTTAGAACCTGAATTAATTGCTGGAATATCAAATTTGGCAGGAGGCCTAGTTTGTGAAAAAGTAGGTGTTGTGCCCATTAATAAAGAGCAATTATTTCAAGAAACAATTGAAAAATATTCATAATCAATTTATAAACACCAAAATTTATACAGATATTCATTTTATTGAAAATGGTATTTGGAAAATGATATTTGATTTTAAAATCATTTCACTTTAAGGGTCAATTATTTGATTAAAATCACAAAACAATTTGTTAACAATTTGTTCATAACTCTAAAAAAAATGTTTACAATTCTTATCTTCGTGAAATAGAAAAACGCGATAAAATTGTACTTTTGAATTCCTATTTTTGTAACGAATACTATAACAACAGGTTTATTCCTAAAAATATATCTCTATGGCAAAAGTAATTGCATTAGCAAATCAAAAAGGTGGTGTAGGAAAAACTACCTCCGCAATTAATTTAGCAGCAAGTTTAGCTATTCTTGAAAAGAAAGTTTTAATCGTTGATGCTGATCCACAAGCAAATGCTACGTCAGGAACGGGCTTTGATATAAGAGCTATCAAGACGAGTATTTACGAATGTCTTGTTGATGGTCAGGATCCTAAAAACATAATCTTAAACAGTGCTATTGAAGGTTTAGATTTAATTCCTTCTCACATTGATTTGGTAGGTGCTGAAATTGAAATGCTAAATCAACCTAACAGGGAATATATATTAAAACACGTAATCGAAAAAGTAAAAGATGATTATGATTATGTTTTAATTGACTGCGCTCCATCACTTGGATTAATAACTGTTAATTCTTTAACCGCAGCTGATTCAATAATTATTCCGGTACAGTGCGAATATTTTGCTCTTGAAGGATTGGGGAAATTATTAAATACAATTAAAATTATTCAATCTCGTTTAAATAAAGAACTTGAAATTGAAGGCTTCCTTTTAACAATGTACGATCCACGACTAAGATTGTCGAATCAGGTTGTTGATGAAGTTAAAAAACATTTCCAGGATATGGTTTTCGAAACTATCATTCAAAGAAATATTAAACTAAGCGAAGCTCCAAGTTATGGAAAACCGGTTGTATTGTATGACGCAGCTTCAAAAGGATCAGTTAATTATTTAAATCTTGCACGGGAGCTCTTGCAGAAAAATGATGAAACCAAAATTGCAAACGCAGAAAAAGTAGTAGAATAAATAACGACTTATAATTTACGAAAAATGGCAAAACGAAATGCATTAGGACGAGGATTAGGAGCATTAATTGATGACGCAGGTCATGAACGTATTGTAACTGCTGATGCAGTTAACGAAATTGATATTGACAGGATTGAAGCAAACCCTTTTCAGCCTCGTTCAGGTTTTAATGAAGAGGCTCTTGAAGAATTAGCACGATCTATTAAAGAATTAGGAATTATTCAACCAATTACTGTTAGAAATCTTAATGACCATAAATTTCAGTTAATTTCAGGAGAAAGAAGGTTACGTGCTGCTCAAATGGCAGGATTAAAAAAGATTCCAGCATTTATACGTTTTGCCGATGACCAGGGAATGCTTGAGATGGCATTGGTTGAAAATATTCAGCGTGAAGACTTAGATGCTATTGAAATTGCAATTAGCTTTCAGCGTTTAATCGAAGAGTGCAAACTCACCCAGGAAAGTATGAGTGAACGAGCTGGTAAAAAGCGTTCAACTATTTCAAATTACCTTCGATTATTAAAATTACCTGCCGAAATCCAGCTTGGCATTCGCGACAAACAAATTACGATGGGGCATGCCAGGGCTTTAGTGAATATTAACAATGAAAAAACCCAGCTTAATATCTATTACAAAGTTATTGATGAGGGATTATCGGTTCGTAAAACAGAAGATATAATTCGTGATGTTAATACGCCAAAAGTAAATGGAACAAACGAAAAAGTTCGATTACCGGAAGAATACGAACAGCTAAAAAAGCATTTGGCAGAACACTTTAATGCAACTATAGATTTTAAACGAAACAATAAGGGAAGCGGAAAAATCGTTATTCCTTTCAAATCTGATGAAGATTTAGAAAGAATAATGGGGATTATTGATAAAATGAAATAATTTTGCCCCGGTAACAAATTAAAAAATAAATGATTTTGCTGGGAAAAAATCTAAAAATCTTTTTACTCACAATACTACTTATTAGTACTGTTTCTATCGGGAAAGGGCAAACTGCATCCTCTTCCGATAATTATAATCAACAGCAAGAAGATATTTCTGAAATCCATTCTCCTCACAAAGCCACCATGTATTCTGCCCTTGTTCCAGGACTAGGTCAGGTTTACAATAAAAAATACTGGAAACTTCCTATAATTTATGGAGCAACTGGTATTTTAATTTATGCTTTCAATTATAATAACGATCAGTATAATAAATATAAAAATGCTTATGCTGATATGGATGCAGGTGAAATAACAGAATTTGAAGGAATTACGGATAAATCTGTATTAATAAGAGCAAAAGACGGTTACAAGCGTGATCGCAATCTTAATGTAATATCATTAGGAGTAGTATACCTGCTTAATGTAATTGATGCTACGGTTGATGCACATTTATTCGATTATGAAATGACCGATGACCTTTCCCTTAATGTTCAGCCTACCATAAAAAGATC
>JAUVUS010000261.1 GCA_030600865.1 Bacteroidales bacterium
TCATAATAATATCTCCTATTTTAAAGATTTAAATAAATATATTAACATCTGATTCTTGAACAGACTCAATGTATTCGCCAATTCCACAGATATCATCAACAAGATCAATAAAATCTTCCATCTTATCGACACCGGCAATTTTGCCTGCTAAACTGCAGATATAAACTTTCATCTCGGTTAGTTCTTTTGCCATCTCAAAAAACTCTATCCACGATGGTGTAGATAATTTTTCAAGAGAAGCTTTAAACTCTTCTGATGTCTGGATATCTTCACTCATATTAGATATGTCAGCAGCTTTGTTTTTTAAAAATGCATGACCTGCATTTACTAAAACAAATACATCTACTTCCATATCGTCGGCTGCAGCACCACTAAGTATTACACCTGCACTAATAAGTTTATCAATGCTTGATGTGCTTAAGCCCATTGTCATTTTTGCCATATTGTATTCTTTTATAGATTAAACATTAACCTCCACAACCTCCACCTGATGATTCTTTCTTTACAGGAGCAGGTGCTGCTTCTCCCATTCCTTGTTCAACTAACTCGGGATAAGTAGCTTCCCAATCGAACCAACTGAAATCAAGCATGTAGCAGTCGAAATATTTTAATAACTTTAATGACTGAACAGCTAATGCTCCGCTACCCACTTCATTACCAATTACTAAAGTTTTAATCCTCCTGTTTGAAAGTTTGCTCGAAAATTCAAGAAGTCCTCTTGGAATATGAATAGATCCTGAAATATGCCCTAGCATGAAATCATAATCTTCACGACAATCAATTATTTGTATTTCTGTATGATTATCAATTAAAGCTTTTAATTCTTCCATGCTCATGGTATTAACTTCTGCTTTAGCAGCAGTAACCATATCTTCGGCATTTTCATATACAGTATTATCTTTTTTTACACAACTGAAAAGTAGCGTAAGAGATAATATAGCCGGAACAATAAATTTTATGAATCTCATAATTGAATTAGTTTTATTTCCATTCGTTATAAGCGCCATCGTAAATTTTAACATTTGGATATTCTAAAATTGATGTTAATGCCAGAAAAACAACTCCGGCTCTTACGCTAGTAGCACAATAAAGAATTATTTCCTTATTTTTAGTCATCCCTGCATTATTAAACAGAGCTTCCAATTCAGCTTTTGATTTTAACTTTCCACCATCAGCAAGAACATTTTTAAATTCAAGATGCTTTGCACCGTTAATATGTCCTTCGCCCCATTCAGTATCGTCTCTAACATCGATAATTACAGCGGAACTTAATTTTGATTTTACATAAGCTTTTGTGGCAAAGATTTTAGAATTTACTTTAGGTGTAAAAGTAGCAGCAGTAACCTTTGTAGCTGCATTTGTAACCGGACCTCTGGCGGTTCTCCATGCCTGCATATGGCCATCAAGAACTTTAACATCGTTAAATCCTAAATATTTAAGAATCCAGTATAATCTTCCGGACCCTTTATTTGAACCAGTATCATAAATAATAATTTTTTTAGCAGGATCAATTCCCTTTTTTCCTAAAATTGTTGCCAGCTCAGCAGGAGATTTTAGAATTCCTTTTGGTTCTGTAGTACTTGCTAAAGCATCTATGCTGACATTTACAGCATTTCTGATGTGTACTTTTGCATAATCTTCAGCATTTCTTGTAGAAACGATAACAGTGTTTTTATTATTAAGTAATTTTTTTGCTTCTGCTGCAGAAATTAAATCCTGAGCAATTGAAATATTTACAAAAATGGTTAATAATAAAAAACTAAATAATATGTTTTTAAATTTCATAACTTTTCTTTTTATTAAAATTTAACTTGAACTTGTAATACTACCTGATCATTAGGAATTTCAGCTCCATGTTCAGCTCTGTATCTATAATTTAACTGAATTCTTGTCCAATCGTTTAAGAAATAGTTAATTCCATAAGTCGTAATGAATTCAGTATTATCATCAATAGATACGTCAGCATCATAACTTTCTAACTTAAATACAGGTTGTAAATTCCATTGAGTCAGATACATTGCCTGAGCAAAGAAGCCACTACGTGTTACACCACCAGTGTGGAATTCGATTGGTGTTCCGTCGCAACCACCACCAGTTGTATAGTCTCCGCTATCATCGGCCCATAAGTATTCACCCTGGAATAAGAAATTACTATATTTTATTTGAAGTTCACCTCCCAAACGAGTTTTTTTATTGTCTTCATTTGCTCCTGTTTTACCATAAGCAAAACTTCCACCAACCTGAAGAAATTCCAATGGTGAAAATGTTACACGTCCTTTTACGCTTTTTGCAATATTTTCATCCTCGTAACCTCTTTCGTAATCGTTCATTATTGCAAGATAATAATGAAGTTTAGAATCGGCTGTTCCACCAAATAACATAGCTCCCATATCACGTTGCGGGCCTGCAAGTTCATTAACAACCTTTGAACGATAAATTGTATGTAAGGACTGGCATGCAGTGTTTTGTTCTAAACTTATAGGAGATTTAAATTGTCCGAAAGTTACTTTAGCCCAATCATATCTGGTATATGATACAAATGCGTCTAATATCCATGGCGAACCGGATTTGAATTTAGAGAAGTCGATCATTACAAAATAACTTACATCATAAGGTATGCTTCCTAATGCAGCTATTCTGGCACGATTAAGTGTAAAGCTGTTAGCATCATGACCATCAGTTGTTTGCCAATATTCCCATTGTGGCTGAATGTAACCTTTTATACTTACTCCCTCATCAGATGATGCTTCCATACAACCTTGTGCAGAAATTATATTTACAGATGTTAATATAATCAGCATTGAGAGAGCTAATATTGATATTGATTTTTTAATCATTGTAATTGTTTTTAAATATTATTTATATTTTATTCTGTTGGTAAATCAGTAATTGCTGTAGCATCCCATTTATGAGAAGCAAGATCACTATAAATCATTCCATTTGCACCAAATTTTAAGCTATGAGAATTATAACCTAAAACATATAAATAAGCAGTAATAACTGAAGAAGTCTGACCAGTCCAACAATAAGTTACAACATCTTTAGATGGATCTAAGTATATGTATTCTTCGCCCGCTAGCGTAAGAGGATTAATTCTATGTGCACCAGAAATATTACCATAAGTAGTAACATCAGTAGCAGCCCAGTAATTGTTAATGAAATATGATCCGGGAGCATCTAACACAGTTGCACTTGTAACACCTCTTAAACTACCGCTTAATAATGAAGTAACTCTTGCTTCTAAAATAGCAGCACCATCTCCGGTTTCTGTAATGTCAGGATCTTTGTATTCTGAGGTATGTTCAATAATTGATCCTGGTGATGCAATCCAGTTAGGACTTGAAATAGTATTTGTATTTGGACTCCATGAATCTGTTGAAGTATGCCATCCGCTCATTCCCCACTTTAATACCTTAGCAGTAGTAAAACCACTTAGTCTTAAGGCACAAACAGCATGCCCTGCAGTTTGTCCGGTGTAACAAACAACAATAATAGTTTTTCCGGCTGCGTTGGCAGCTTGTGTTACAACGTTACCATACGAGCAGTTTACAGCACCTGGTATATGACTGGTTGCATAAGCATCAGCTTTACGAATGTCAATAATATAATAATTTACTAAATCTGCATTTACAGTTGCAGCGGTAGTTATCCAACCATCTAATATATTATTTAAATCGAGGTCGTTGTTTTGTAAATAAGTAATTAATGTTTGAAATTCTACATCTGTTTCACGTTCCGGTATTAGATCATCAGTATCATCTTTACAAGATGTTAAAACAAATGCAGGAATCATTAATAATAAAATAGAGAATCTTAAAAACTGTTTCATAGTTATATTTATTTTGGTTAGTAAAAGTTTCATTATCCACCACAACCACCTGATTCAGGTTGCTTAGTAACTGTAGGATTTTCTCCGGCAAAGCCAATCCAGCCTCCTTGAAGGTTGGAAACATTTTCAAATCCCAGTTTTTTAAGTGCTTGTGCCGCAAGTGTGCCTCTGGCACCAGACTTACAATACACAATTATTTTGTCAGTTTTAAGAGGAGTGTACATGAATTGTTCTTCCCAATAATATTCATCAAGAATAAAGAATTCCAATTCACCACGTGGGATAGAGAATGATCCTGGGATATTACCTGCTTCGTATTCGGCAGGTTGTCTAATATCCAATAAAAGGAATTCTTCTCCATTATCTATCATTGATTTTAATGTATCAACGCTTATTTCATTTATTTCAGATTTAACAACACTTGCTAATTCTTTTCCATCTTCATATATTGCGTTACAAGCAGAAAGCAAGAAGATAAGCAGTGCTAAAATTGATATATTGAATTTCATATTTTTCATATTTTTTTATTTCAATAATTAATTTAAAAAGCACTGAATTTACCTGTGCGTTCGTTCCATTTTACAAATACATACCATATAAGAATAATGGCAAGTACAATAAGTACAGCTCCAGCATAACCGAAATAATCAGGTAAGTAGTTTTTAAACTTCATAGTATGAGGAAGCTTATTAACAATAGCAGGAGCTATATAAAGTTTTGAAATAGGAGATATTAATAAAAATCCTAAAGCAGCCATCCATAATTTTACTTGTCCTTCGCCAACTCCCCATAGGGTACCTACGGCACATCCTCCGGCAACAGTCATTCCTAATCCAAATATAAATCCACCAATAAGACCTCGCAACCAGAATTGACTAAAAACCCAGGTCATTTCTCTTGCGCGAATTGAAGTTTCGCCTGCACCTATTCCAAAGAATTTAATAGCAGTAAATCCAATAAGAGTAATTAGTAATCCTGCCA
>JAUVUS010000420.1 GCA_030600865.1 Bacteroidales bacterium
ATTATCTTTATTAATATAACCTTAAAAATTAAATGTTATGGATAACAAGAGTTTTAATTTTAACAAATTTTTCCAAGATTCAAAAAAAGTACTTTTATCTCCTAAGGAATATTTTTCTACAATGGAAATTACTGGAGGGATGGGAGAGCCTATCATTAAAGCATTAATATATGGTGCAATAGCAGGTGTTTTTGCATTGCTTTGGAGCCTATTAAACTTATCAGAGGTTTCAGGTTTATTTGGAGGAGCTGTTGGTTTTCTTGCTCTCATATGGTCAATTGTTGCTGCTGTTATTGGTGTATTTATTGGAGGAGTAATCGTTTTAATTATTTCATCAATTTGTAAAGGAAATTCAGAGTTTGAACCTAGTATGAGAGTTGCCGCTGCGTTAATGGTAATTATGCCAATAAGTGCATTCTTCGGTTTCTTAGGTGGTATTCATCTTCTTAGTTCTGTTATTAGTCTTGCAATTAACTTGTATGCATTGTATTTATTATATATTGCTGTTACTATTACACTTAAAGGTACTGATAAGCCTGCAAAAATAGTTTCTTATGTTTTAGGAGGTTTGCTGGTATTATTTTTTATTATTGGATTAGGAACAAGATCTGCTGTAAATAAATATTCTAAATTTTCTGAAAAAGAAGTTAATAAAGTTTTAGAAGAATACCAAGAAGCGGCAGAAGATGCAGCAAAAGAGCTTGAGAAAGCTGCAAAAGAGCTTGAGAAAGCTGTAAAAGATGCAGAGGATTAGTAGTATATTGGAAAGTTATACCAATTCTTCTTCAAAGTGTCGTCCCGTTTAAATCGGGATGGTACTTTAAAGTCTAGAATGGTTAATGCCGTTATATATTCAATCCATATTTGTTTTTCACAAATATGGTATTTTGAATAATAAACGGTATTAAATAAATAAAAGCAGAACAATTGTCAAAATTATTTTCTGCGTACCGGAATTTACTACTTGAAATATCGGAAGAATAAAAAAAGCCGCTGTTCAGCGGCTTGTTATAACAAAGATTTTTTATTGCAAATGCTTTAAATTCAATCCATAAAGGACAACAAACAAAACAGCAAAAACTAATGCTAAAATACCCCAGCCAAAAACTAAGAGTAAAACCTGAGCAGCAACATAAAGATAAAATCCCAACTTTTTGAGATTCCACATCATTACTGCTCCATAAAGTGATGCAGCACTAATTACTAACATTAAAATTGGTTTCAAAACTCCTGCATCTGCGGTGGCTCCTGCATAACTACCTAAAAGATTATTTAATGCTCCAATTCCAAATATACCAAGTAGATACATTAATACAGCTAAGCCACTACCAATAAAAGTTAAAATACATAATATTGTTAAAAACGTTGGCCTTTGTTTTGCAGCTGCTTCTGGAGCACTTGCTTGTACATTTTGTTCTTCCATAATAATAAAATATTTGGGTTTATAATTAATGTTAAATATATGAAAAAAATATGAATAGCAATTTTATTACTACATAACTATAATTGTTGATGCAAAAAGTTTTAAATTTTCAAACCACGTGTTTTTGTCGTTCATCAATAAAAAATAACTGTTTGTTGATAAATAACAGGTATTCGTCAAAAAATAGTTTGTTAAATAATTGGAAATTAGAATAGTTATATTTATAATTGTTTGATTTTTTAAAATCGGGGAATGGATCTTTATAAATCGCTTATTGAAAAGAGTACATTAAATGATGCGAATCATAATTTCAAGGTTCTGGTTGTTGAGGATGATGATATTGGTTATATTCTTCTGCATGAGATATTATCTTCGTATCCAATAAAAATAGTCAGGGCTTTTAATGGCGAAGAAGCAATTGAAAATTTCCAGCATGACAAATCCGCTTTTGATCTTGTATTAATGGATATTCGTTTACCAAAAGTAAATGGCTATGTGGCTACACGGCAAATAAAGGAAATTAATCCTTCAGTTCCAATAGTAGCTGTTACAGCTTATGCTCATTCTCAAGGAGTAATAGATTGTTTTGATTCAGGCTGTGATGAGTTTATAGCTAAACCATTTGATATCAATAAAATACTTAAAGTTATTGGAAATTATTTAGTTCTCAGAAATTAAGCCCCCCTTCGGCTTAAAATTCAATTTAATCAAAATAAAATTAATTTTTTATTCATTACATAATTTTCTAATTTTGGGAAATTGTTTTTGAAATTATTTAAAAATTATAAATCATGATTAGAGACACAAAAATATTTGACTTAATTCAGAAAGAAAAAGAGAGACAAATAAATGGTATTGAGCTTATTGCTTCGGAAAATTTTGTAAGCGATCAGGTTTTAGAAGCTATGGGTTCAGTAATGACCAATAAATATGCCGAAGGATATCCCGGGAAAAGATATTACGGAGGTTGCGAAGTAGTTGATCAGTCGGAAGATTTGGCCCGCGAAAGATTGAAGCAATTATATAATGCAGAATGGGTAAATGTTCAGCCGCATTCAGGTGCACAGGCAAATGCCGCAGTTTTTATGACAATTTTAAATCCTGGGGATACTTTCATGGGATTGGATTTGGCACATGGTGGCCATTTGTCACACGGTTCGCCTGTTAACTTATCAGGTATTTTGTACCATGCTGTTTCGTATGGTGTTAAAGAAGAAACCGGAATGGTTGACTATGATATGATGGAAGAAGTTGCTTTGAAAGAAAAACCAAAAATGATTGTTGGTGGTGCATCAGCTTATTCCCGCGAGTGGGATTATAAAAGAATGAGAGAAATTGCTGATAAAGTTGGTGCAATTTTAATGATTGATATGGCGCACCCTGCCGGATTAATCGCTGCCGGATTATTAAGTAATCCACTTGAATATGCTCATGTTGTAACTTCAACTACTCATAAAACTTTACGTGGACCAAGAGGAGGCATTATTTTAATGGGCAAAGACTTCGATAATCCGTTCGGAAAAACAACTCCAAAAGGAGTA
>JAUVUS010000350.1 GCA_030600865.1 Bacteroidales bacterium
CAGGATAGTTGATAATTCGCAATAATGCTACATCATCTTTTTGATTGATGGCCAAACGGAAATAGGCAAGAACATCTTTTATTTCTTTGCGCTGATAAAATGAAATGCTTCCAAATACTTTATATGGTATATTAAAACGGCGTAATGCCTCTTCAAAACTTCTTGATTGAGCATTGGTCCTATACAGAATTGCAAAATCTTTATAGTCATAACCTCGTTCAATTGCAATATCCTGAATAACTCGTGCAATAGTATAGGCTTCGTCTTTGTCAGTTTCGGTTTCTATTACCTTAATTTTATCGCCTTCCGCATTTTTAGAATATATCTTTTTAGGAATCTGCTCTTTATTTTTCTTTATTAAACTATTGGCGGCTTCTACAATGGTTTTTGTTGAACGATAGTTTTGTTCTAATTTATAAAGTTGATATCCCGGATAATCATTTCTGAAATTCAGGATATTTTCAATCTTTGCTCCACGAAAGGCATATATGCTCTGAGCATCGTCGCCAACAACACAAATGTTTTTGTTTTTTGCACTTAGCTTATTTATAATAAGATATTGGGCAAAATTTGTATCCTGGTATTCATCAACAAGAATATATTTGAATTTGTCCTGGTATTTTTCAAGAATATCAGGATAATCTCTAAACAGGAGATTTGTATTTAGTAATAAATCATCAAAATCCATAGCATCGGCCTTTTTACATCGATTAGCGTATATCATATAGATCTCGGCCATTCGTGGTCGTGGTGGTTTGCTTTTCTGGTCCTGAATAATTATTTGTTGATTACTACTGTAAGCTTTAGCAGTTATTAAATTGTTTTTGGCACTGGAAATTCTCCCGTAAATTTCGTTTGGTTTATATGTTTTATCATCTAAACTAAGTTCTTTTATAATCTTTTTTACAAGATTCCTGGAGTCAATAGTATCGTAAATAGTGTAATTAGAAGTGTAACCAATATTTTCAGCTTCCATTCTCAAGATTCTTGCAAAAACAGAATGGAATGTCCCCATCCATAAAAAACGTGCTACATCATTACCAACCATTTTTGCAATACGCGATTTCATTTCGGCGGCAGCCTTATTAGTAAAAGTTAATGCCAGTATTTTGTGTGCGGGAATACCATTTGCAAGTAAATGTGTAATTCTGTAGGTTAAAACCCTCGTTTTTCCTGATCCTGCTCCGGCAATAACCAACGAAGCTCCCTGATAATTTATAACCGCTTCCTTTTGTGCTTCGTTTAAATCTTGTAAATAATCGTACACTATTAAAAATCCTTTCTAATTTTTTACTCTAAAATTTTTCAAGATGTAAAAATATGTTCTATTATTTGTCAAACCAAGATACCCTGAAAGTATTTATACACAATTTAGATTAAATTAATCTGCTGAAAATTATTTGTTCATATATTTCATATTGATGCCTTAAATCCGCAAATTAACATCTAAAGTGCTGATAGTCATCGGATGACTCTTTTATTAAAAGTGTGGTAAAATTAGATTAAAACACTATCTGTCAGCAAGTCATCCGATGACTATCAGATTTAAGGTTGATAATAAAAAACATATTTGCCATACAATTTTATTGAATGATAATTGTTATTATTGTAGTTTCCATAAATGTGAGGTGAAATTATTTTTGAGATGAATGTGAGATATATATTATTGTTTTTTTTGTTGATTTTTAGTTTGAATGGATTTGGCCAGATTTCTGCTCCTGCAGATTTCTTTGAGGCTACAGAATATTCAGATAGTGATTATGTTTTTGTTTTTTGTACCGATAATGCAAATGGAGGTAGTTTAATTGCAGATGATTCAACAGGCTTAGGAGCTTATGATCTTGAATGGTACAAGTTTAATGAAACTACGAATAATTTTTCAGATGTTCTTGTCGACGATATTTTAATTAATACAGATTCAACAAGTTCTACAATTTCAAATTTAGCAACAGGTGGTTATAAAGCAGTTTTAACTAATGCTGATACTACACAAGAATATGTTGCCTGGATTTATAATAATGTTGATATTGATGTTGAAATTCAATTTCACTCCGATAATGATTGTGATTTTTTAGCATTATTAACTGATCCTTATTACCATACAACAATGTACTTTGATACTCCGTTAAATTATTATGATACATTAACAGGAGATTCATACACTTTTCAAAATAAAATAAATTTGTATGAATGGACTCACGATAATTCAGAATACGATGGTTTTAGAAGCTATAATGGGCCTTTTACAAGTACTGCTGAACTTCCTACGGAAAACACTATATTTTCTGTTATGGTAACCGACAGGTTTGGCTGTCAGGCTGAGGATAATATTGAATATACGGCAATTGAAACAAAAGCAGATTTTTCATGGACATCAATTGATTATAAAACGGAAGAAACTAATAGTGGGAGTAGTGATACAGAATTATCAGGTCCGGCACCTTTGTTGGTACGGTTTACAAATGAATCATTAAACGGACAGAATTATACCTGGTTTTTTGGAGATACATTATGGAACAATGATATCGATACAATAATAACAGATGATTTTCTACTTGAACCTGAACATACATATTATTATACTGTTGCTGATTCAGGTAAAACGTATATTTTACGATTATTCAGCGAAAGCGAATATGGATGTAGAGATTCGATATTTTTTAATATTAATGTGGAACCATCTGTAATTGAGTTTCCAAATGTATTTACTCCAAATGATGATGATTATAATAATGTATTCATTTTAACTGATTATCAATCCATAAGATCATTTAAAATAACAATTTTTAATAGGGTTGGGCAGGTTGTTCATGAATTTGAAGGTGATGTTCGCGACTGGGAAGGTTGGGATGGAAAAGTGAGAAATGGGAATAAGGCTCCTGCAGGGAATTACTTTTTTGTTGTTGAAGTCTTGGGATGGGATAATGTTAATTATAATAATAAGAATCTGGGAAAAACATCAAACACTCAAGCCACAGGAGCAGAGGGTGACCAAGGTGCAAGTTCTAATAGTGGAAGTAGCATGTTTGGCGTAATAAGACTGTTTCGTTAAATTTTTAGGGGTATATATAATAAAATAGGTATAAAAAAAGCTTGGTTAATTTGACCAAGCTTTTTTGTTTTTGTATAGTTACAATATCTATTCTTCTTCTTCTTCTTTTTCGAATGTCTTAATTAATTTTTCTTGAACATCCATTGGAACTTGTTCGTACTTAGCAAACTTCATTGTATAAGTTGCTCTACCACCACTTAATGAGCTTAAAGCGGTTGAGTATTTATTTAATTCAGCTAAAGGTACCTTGGCATTTAGTTTTTCAAAACCTTTATCGCTATTCATTCCTTCAATCATAGCTCTTCTGCCTTGTAAATCACTCATTACATCACCCATTCTGTCAGATGGAACTAAAATTTCAATATCATAGATAGGTTCCATAATTTTTGGTCCTGCTTCCTTAAATGCAGCTCTAAAAGCATGACGTCCGGCAAGTTTAAATGAAATTTCATTTGAATCAACCGGGTGCATTTTACCATCATAAACTGCTACTCTTATATCGCGAGCATAAGATCCTGTTAATGGACCTTCTTCCATTTTCTCCATTATACCTTTTAAAATTGCAGGCAAGAATCTGGCATCAATTGAACCGCCAACAATACAGTTATAATATATTAATTTACCACCCCAAGGTAATGCAAGCTCTTCTTTATTTCTAACAGAAACTTT
Source organism: Bacteroidales bacterium (assembly GCA_030600865.1). GTDB lineage: Bacteria > Bacteroidota > Bacteroidia > Bacteroidales > UBA12077 > UBA12077. Next base: position 3,722 of record JAUVUS010000350.1, read on the forward strand.
GATGTCTTTACCATTAACTTTA
>JAUVUS010000364.1 GCA_030600865.1 Bacteroidales bacterium
AGCATATGCTAATCCAACCCAACGAACCATTTGACCTGCTGTAGGAGAAATATCTGCAGATGAATTTTTCTGTTTTGTTAAATCTTTCCATGTTCCATCGGTATTTAAACTACGTGTAGAAAAGTGATTATTAAACGAGCGCCCTCCGTTCCCCGGATTAAGGTCCAGATCTGTCTCTCCGTATAACTGGGCAAAAAACTCTTCTGCTGTGAAAAGCCCTGCAGCCATCATGAAAGTCTGATCGCGATAATATCCTGATCGCCAATCGCCGTTCTTATAATTTTTAGCCATTGCAATTTGAGCTATCTCTTTTCCGTCACCAAAAATACCAAACTTAGCTTTTCCGGTTAGGACCTCTTTTCGCCCCATCAGGCTTATCTGGCGACTCAAACTAGCAACTTTAAAATCATTTAATATTTCCTGTTTATTATATTCAGGATTCTTTTTAGTTACTGTATTTTTCTTTTCTAAAGTTTTAGCACTCATAATTTGAAATAATTTATCTTAAAAAACTTTAAATCTTTGAAGATTATTTAATTACTGATTTTATTAATAAATGTAAAGAGATAGATGGTTTAAAAAAGTCTAAAATATCTATCTTTGCATCCGATGTTATAACAACAAAAATTAATTAATGTTTATAGAATTACTTCTTTTAGTTTTAGGCCTGATGTCACTAGCTATTTTAGCTATGGGATTTAATGTTTTCTTTCGGAAAAACAAGAAATTTCCACAAAGTTCTATTGGTGGGAATAAGGAAATGCGAAACTTGGGATTAAAATGTGCCAGACATGAGGAAATAAAATGCCGGAGAGATGTAGATAGAGCTCCTGCTACAGAATCTGTTGGCTGTTCGGATTGTGGGCATGCGTAACTATTTATTTTTATGTTAAATTTCTAACCTGAATAAAAGTTTACACTTCATCTGTTTTAATAAGTTTAATGTTTCTGGGTGCTTGATGTTTGTTTTAGCTTAGTTCATTATTGACCATAATATTAAATAATTAAACAACCAAGTAACAAGCAACAAGTAATCCAAATTACTATCAGATTTCAATCAGAATCCCTTTATATTAATGATATCTATAAGAGAATCTTGAAGCTTATTTTCCATATATTTGTTAATAACAATTAACAAAGCCTTTTATTATGGAAAAAATTGAAACTATACATACAACTTATACTGGTCAGTTAAGAACAGAAGCGATTCATGTTCAGTCGGGTAATAAATTGATTACAGATGCACCGACTGATAATAAAGGTAAGGGAGAAACCTTTTCGCCAACAGATCTTTTAGCTACATCGTTAGCAAGCTGCATATTCACTATCATGGGAATAAAAGCTGAAGAAGCAGGTTTTAGTATTGATGGAGCAACAGCAAAAACATGGAAGATTATGTCAGAAAATCCGCGTAGGGTAGCAGAAGTTAAAATTGAATATGATTTTACAATATGCGATTTAACTGCGAAACAAAAGAAAATTTTACAGGGTTTGGTAAAAGTTTCGCCTGTTCCGTTAAGTTTACATGATGAAACTAAACAAAATGTCACGATAAAATTTAAAGACTGAGATTAGCTGTTGGCTTTTAGTCTTTAGCTTTCAGATTGAAATAAAACAAAAAAATACCCAAGGACTAATTCTTTAGAATTTACCTTGGGTAAATATTTTTTAGCTACAGAATTTCAGAATTCTTGTTTTGCTAAAGGCTAATAACTATTAGCTAATAGCTGTTTTATGCGCTTTGAGTAGGTATTTCTCGATTAACTTTTTTAAGTAAACCTTGTAAAACTGTTCCCGGCCCAACCTCAGTATAAGAACTCATTCCATCAGCAATCATGTTTTGCATAATATAAGTCCATTTTACAGGTGAAGTTAATTGCTTAATTAAGTTTTCTTTAATTTGAGCAGGATCAGTATAAGGTTTTGCATCAGCATTCTGATAAACCGGACAAATGGGTGTATTAAAATTTGTAGAGTTAATTGCTTCAGCTAATTCAACTCTTGCAGGTTCCATTAACGGAGAATGGAATGCTCCACCTACTTTTAAGGGTAAAGCACGTTTTGCTCCGGCTTCAGTAAGTTTTTGGCAGGCAACTTCAATTCCTTTCATTGAACCTGAAATTACCAGCTGACCCGGACAATTATAATTGGCAGGAACAACAATTTCATCTATTCCGGCACATACTTCTTCAACTACATTATCTTCTAATCCTATAATAGCAGCCATTGTTGATGGTTCAGTCTCGCAGGCTTTTTGCATTGCCATTGCACGTTTGTAAACTAATGTTAAACCATCCTCAAAGGATAATGCGCCATTTGCAACTAAAGCAGAAAACTCACCTAAAGAATGACCTGCAACCATTTCCGGTTTAAAATCTTCAATAGTTTTAGCTAATATAACAGAATGTAAAAAGATAGCTGGTTGAGTAACTCTGGTTTGTTTTAAATCATCTTCAGTACCATCGAACATTAGATCTGTGATTTTGAAATCTAAAATTTCATTCGCTTTTTCGAATAATTCTTTTGCAACAGGAAAATTATCGTAAAGATCTTTACCCATGCCAACAAATTGTGCTCCCTGACCCGGGAATACGTATGCTTTCATATAATTAATTTTGGTTAATACTTAATTTCGATATTGAAATTACTTTTAACAGCCATCAAAATTAAAAAAAAATCCGAACCAATTAATAATATTAATTTATGATTTGGATTTTAGTTTATTTCAAAAATGAAATGGCATTTTTAATGCAGTCTCGATGCAATTAAATGAATAAACTCTTCTCGGGTTTTTGTTTCACGTAAAAATGCTCCTGTAAAAGCAGAAGTAGTTGTAACAGAGTTTTGTTTTTGAACACCGCGCATTTGCATACACATATGTGATGCTTCAATAACAACAGCAACACCCATTGGATCTAGTGTTTCCTGAAGACAATCACGAATTTGCATCGTTAATCGTTCCTGAACTTGTAATCGACGTGCATAAGCTTCAACAACGTGTGCTATTTTGCTTAATCCGGTAATGTATTTGTTGGGAATGTAAGCAACATGAGCTTTGCCATAAAAAGGTATCATATGATGTTCGCACATAGAGTATATCTCAATATCTTTAACAATTACCATTTGCTTATAATCTTCTCTGAAAATTGCAGATTTTAAAATATCTTTTGGTTCAATACCATATCCTTTTGTTAAGAACTGAATTGCTTTTGCAACACGTACCGGGGTATCAACTAATCCTTCCCTGTCTGGATCCTCACCAATTAATTCTAAAATTGCTTTATAATGTTCGGCAAGTTTAGCTGTTTTTTCGTCATTCCACTTATCTATACTAACGTATCCGCTATCTTCAAATGTTTTAACTCCGTTATTTACAATTTCCATAATACATTAATTTCCATAATATTCTACAAAATTATTTTCAGTTTCTTCAATTTTAACACAATGCAACTGAATGCCTAAAGCATTAATTGTTGGTGCAAGTTCTTCCCATATTCCAATTGCAAGATTCTCTGTCGTAGCCATTTTTCCTTTTAAAAAATCTACATCTAAATTCAGGTTTCTATGATCCAGCTTAACAATAACCTGTTCTTTAATGATTTTACTTAGTCGTTTTATATTTACAACAAATCC
>JAUVUS010000300.1 GCA_030600865.1 Bacteroidales bacterium
AGCTGGGATTTTGGACTAAATAACTCTTTCTATGGATTTAGCACTAATACCTTTATGCAATTTAAAAACCATTGGTCATTTGGAGCTGGATTAAATTTTGAAGGTGACGCAACTTCAAATACCACATTACGTGGCGGTCCTTCTATAAAATCGCCTGGTGGTGGTAATTACTGGATTCATTTTGGAACTGACAGACGCAAAAAACTCCAAATATTTGGTAATACTGGATCATCATGGGGTTTTGAAGACTCAAGAAAAAGTAATTGGTATGGAATCGATTTAATTTATAGACCATTTGATGCTTTAAGAATTTCATTGATGCCAGACTTTTCAACCTCAACTAACGAAATGCAATATATAGATATGCAAGAATATAATGGAGAAGATAGATATGTATTTGCTCAAATTGATAGAATTACAACTGATCTAACTGTTAGAATTGATTATACAATTACTCCTGACTTAACAATTCAGTTCTACGGATCTCCATTTGTTAGTACCGGAGATTATTCAGATCCTAAGTATATAACTGATCCTAAAGCTGAAAAATTTAAAGATAGATACAGTACAGACATGTCCTGGTCGACTGATGATTATGAAAATGGATACGATTTTAATTTTAAACAATTTAGATCAAACCTAGTAATGCGCTGGGAATACAGACCAGGATCATTACTATATCTGGTATGGACACAAAGTAAAACAGGTTATGACGAAACAGGTGACTTTGAATTTTATAATGACTTTAGCAAATTATTTAATCTACATCCTTATAATGTTTTCTTAGTGAAACTCACATTTAGGTTTGCAAATTAAAATAACTGAAGTGTCATTGCGAACCTTGCCTACGGCAGGCAGGCGAAGTGAAGCAATCTATTCATTTATCATTGTCAGATTACTTCGCTCCCCCGATAAAATTCGGGGCTCACTCGCAATGACTTCTATACCTTTTTTATCAATCTCGTTTTCATTTATTGACTTTGTTGATTCTCTGTTTATTATTCAATAACTTTATTAGCTAATTAAAAAATTGAAAAAAATTCCATCTTTTTAAATTTCGTTTAGTCTATATAAAAAAGAAAAGGATTTGGGCAAAAAGAGTATTGAAATACATACAAAATTAATTGAAGCTGCACGTAAAGGCGATCAACAGTCCATGTACAGACTGTATAAATTATATGTACAAGCAATGTATAACACTTGTATCAGAATGGTATCGAACCAATACGATGCTGAAGATATTATACAAGAATCATTTGTTAAAGCATTTAACAATCTGGATTCGTTTCGTGGAGATTCATCATTTGGATCATGGTTAAAACGAATTGTAATTAATCAATCTATTACTTTTTTGCGATCAAGAAAACAAGAATTTACAGAAATTGATAATTTACAAATTGTTGCCGACGAAAATGATGAAGAAAATTTCCCAGGAATTGATCCGGCCATGGTTCACGAGTCTATTAAAACTCTTCCCGAAAAGGCAAGAGTAGTTCTTAACCTTTATTTATTAGAAGGATACAAGCACAAAGAAATTGCAGAAATATTAAATATCTCTGAATCAACATCAAAATCGCAATATCTGCGTGCTAAACAATTATTACGAGAAGAATTAAAAACGAAGATTCGTTATGAATATTGAAGAGTATATTCGCAAAAACAGAAATCAACTCGATGTTGAAAGAGCTGATGAAGACTATTTATGGACCGGGATTTCTCATTCCATAAAGAGTATACCTAAACAAAAGCGTTTTTTTACATTAAAAATTGCTGCTACAATTATATTGCTTGTAGCCTTATCTTTTATAACTTATCAGGTAACATCTCTTCGTAATAATCAACAATTAATTTTAGCTAAGATTGACCCAAATCTGGCAAAACAGGAAGCCCAATTCCAAAACCAGATTAAAACCTATTACACGATTTTGCAAAAAACAGATTACAATGAAGATCTATTAACAACGAGTTTTAGAGATCTGGAATATATTGACACACTTATCAATAAATATTCCGATGATCTTAATCAGAATGGTCCAAATCCAAAGTTAATAAACTCGTTGATGGATTTATATCAAAAGAAAATTAAGTTATTAGACCGAATGTTAAACGAAATTGAAAAAAATCAAAATTATGAAAACAATAAAACAAATATCTAAAATACTTCTTGCATCTATAATTTTTATTATATCTGTTAACGCAGTATTTGCTCAGGAAAGAAAAGAATCTTTTGAAAAATCATATAAACTTAATTCAACAGGAGAGTTTAGCTTTTCGTGTTATGATACTGATTTAAAAATTAATACCTGGAAAAAAGATGAAGTAAAATTATCTGGTGAGATTATAATTGAAGGAGGTAAAACGGAAGATCAGGAAAAACTAATTGAAGTATTTAAAAATCCTGAAGTAACTCAAAATAGCAATTCTCTTAAAATAGAAACCAAAATGGCAGTTAGTACAATAATAATTGGTCCTTTTAAAAAAACAACCCTGATTGATGGTAAAACCACTATTCGAGTCGAAAAATATAAAGCAAATTATACGCTTTGGATTCCTGAAAGCATTGCCTTTAATCTTAAAAGCAAATATAATGATATTGATATTGCAACTTTAACCGGCAAAGTGGATTTTGAATTATATGATGTTGATTTAACCATGCTTGGTTTTGGAAAAGATAGTAAATTTGAAATGAAATACTCATCAGCATCTATTGGCAAGGGCGGTGATGCTATAATGGATATTTATGATTGTGAAATCGAAGCAAAAGAACTGAATAATGTTGAGATAAATTCAAAATATTCAGAAATAGATATTTCAGCCTTAAACACACTGGATTTCGATTCATACGATGATGAAATTGAAATAGGCAAAATTAACTCATTAACATCAGAAGCTAAGTATTCAAATTATCGCATTGATAGCGATATGAAAAATTGCATTTTAACTTTTTACGATTCTGATATTGATGCCCAAAATATTGATCAACTTGCTTTTACAGGCAAATACTCTTCTCTTGATGCTTTAGATGTAAGATTAGTTAAGATTACTGATTTATATGATTCAAATATTGAATTAGCTAAAGTGGGTGAATTTATTTGTAACGAATCAAAATATGATGAAATTCAGTTTGCAGCAGTAACGAAATCTATAAGTTTTATAAGCGCCTATAATTTGGATTTAAGAATAGAAAAAGTAGAACCCGGCTTTGAAAGTTTTACCGGAAATTTCAAATATGGTTCTGTTCGAATGAATCTTGATCCTGCGCTTGAGTTCAGTTTAGATTTTGAAACTACTTATGGCGATGTCAGTTTCCCTAAAAACAGAGTTAAAATAAAGGATATGGATTTTAATGATAGTAAAAAGTATTTCGAAGGTCAAACTTCAGATAATCCACAATGTAAAATACAATTTAAGGCTTACGATGTAGATTTTGATTTAGAATAAATGCAGTCATTGCGAGCCTTGCCTGCGGCAGGCAGGTGAAACGAAGCAATCTTCAGCTAAATAGTAAAAGATTGCTTCAAAATTTTCAACGCGCAGGCCTGTCTGCCCTGACTGCCGCCCGCCTGCCGGACGGACAGGTCAGGCAGGCGACAGGTAGAAATGCGCGTTGTACTTATTTTTTCACAAACTTAACTTCAAACAAACTTGGCCAACGTTTACCTGTAATAAAATACCTGTCGTTTTCTTTATCGTAAGCAATACCATTCAGAACATTGTCTCTTTCTCCATGAAAACCATTCGGAACTATTTTTCTGCAATCGATTCTTTTTAAAACTTTGCCATTTATCGGATCAAAAGCTATAATTTCTTCAGTCTGCCATACATTAGCATAAATAATTCCATCAACATATTCAAGCTCATTTAAATTGCGAATCGGCCCTTCATGATCATAAACTTCAATCTTGCCAATTTCATTAAAATATTCAGGATCAAGAAAATGGATGGTTTGAGTTCCATCGCTCATAATTAATTTCTTCCCGTCTGTCGTTATTCCCCAGCCCTGCGTGGGATATTTCAAGGTTGTAATTAGTTTAAAACTCTTTTTGTCGTAAACAAACCCGATACGAGATGTCAATGTTAACTGAATTATTTTATCTCCAAATGCAGTAATTCCTTCTCCAAAATAACGAGCTTCTAAACTTAAAACTGAAATTAACTCTCCTGTTTCAAATCTTACTTTTCTTAAAGATGATTCGCCTCTTGGTCCAGTTCCTTCATACATTACTCCATTATCATAAAACAAGCCTTGTGTATATGCATTTTTATCGTGTGGATATGTATTTATAATTTTACATTCATATTGCTCTGGTTTAATATCTGATTTAAA
>JAUVUS010000234.1 GCA_030600865.1 Bacteroidales bacterium
CGATCTGCTGAAAAAGGTATTTGGTTAGTCAATGATTAATAAATATCAAAAAGATTACTTCCGGTTTGTAAAATTGAAAGATTTGTAATTTGGCAGGAAAATATTAGTTTCGTGTGATTTTATTAATTTGAGATTAATTAAATATTAAGATATGGATACAATTACCTCATTGGACCAAATGGTGCAATATTTGTGCGAGTCGGGTTTAAATAAAAGAATTGCAGTTGCAGTTGCTGAAGATGAAAATACTATCGGAGCACTTATCGAAGCTCAGGAAAAAGGTTTTGCAACACCAATTCTCATTGGGAACAAAACTAAAATTGAAGAAGCATTGATTGGCGAAAATGCTAAACCGGAATCTTTTCAAATTGTTGATGTTCCGGATCATACATTGGCAGCTGAAGAAGCAGTGCGTATGGTTCGTGATGATGAGGCCGATGTGTTAATGAAAGGATTAATTGGTACAGATAAATTTTTGAAAGCTATCCTGGACAAAGAAAAAGGTTTATTGCCTCCAAAAGCTGTTATGACTTATGTTTGTGCTCTGGAACTACCAAAATACGATAAGCTCTTGTTTGTTTCTGATACAGCGGTTCTTCCTTATCCCGATCTGAAGCAGAAAATCGCAATGGTTAATTATACCATTCAGATGACAAAAAAGTTTGGAATTGATAATCCAAAAATTGCATTAATAGGAGCTTCTGAGAAAGTAAATGATAGTTTCCATTATAGTACCGATTATACACAGATTTGTAAAATGGTTGATCGTGGACAAATACCAAATTGTACAATTGACGGGCCGTTAGATATTTTTTTAGCATGCGATAAAGAAAGTGTTCAGATTAAAGGTGTACCGACACCAATTAACGGCGAGGCAGATGCCTTGATATTTCCATCGCTCGAATCGGCAAATAGTTTTTATAAAGGATTAATGTTGTTCGGGGATGGTGAATTAGCAGGACTTATTCAGGGAACAATAAAACCGGTTGTTGTTATGTCTCGCAGCGAAAGCAAAAAATCTAAATTTTATTGTGTGGCCTTATCCTGTTTAATGGCGTAGAATGTAAAATATACTAAACTACCAATCGTTAAAAAAATAAATTTATAAAATGAACGAATGAGATTCATTAAAAGTTATTGATTTAAGAACACCGATTAACGAATGATGATTTTTGATGTTTAAACAAAAACAATAAAGAGAAATTAATTCTTAAATCTTAAATCGTTAATCCTTGTTCGATATTCAAATTAAAATATTTTTTTAAAGACTATACAAAAAGACAGCTAATTTTAATTTTTTATATTTGAAACTATGTCAGACAATCTTATTGTTTCCTGTATCCAGTCTGAATTAGTCTGGAAAAATGTTGATCAGAATTTAAATCAATTTGCAAATAAACTTGATCAGTTACCTGCTGATTCAGAGTTGGTTGTTTTGCCCGAAATGTTTACAACAGGATTTACCATGGATGCTGTAAAAATGGCTGAAAAGATGAACGGTAAATCATTCAACTGGATGAAGGAGCAATCTAAAAGGATTGAAAAGATTCTTATTGGAAGTATTATAATTGAAGAAAATAAGAACTATTACAACCGACTTATTGTAATGTTTCCAAATGGAGAATATTATACTTATGATAAAGGCCATTTATTTCGCATGGAGAAAGAACATGAAGATTATACTAAAGGCGAAAGTAAAACAATTTTCAAACATAATGCCTGGCGAATTTGCCCTCTGATATGTTATGATTTACGTTTTCCGGTTTGGAGCAGAAATCAAAATGATTACGATCTATTGATTTATATTGCAAGTTGGCCTGAAAGCAGAAGAGAAGTTTGGAATACACTTTTAAAAGCAAGAGCAATAGAAAATCAGTCGTATGTAATTGGGGTGAATCGTATTGGAAATGATGGTGAAGGAATAACATATTCGGGTGATACGGTTATAATAAATGCAAAAGGACAAATTATTACAAAGGCTAATGATTATAAAAATGAAATAATTAATGCAAAATTATCGTTAGATGATTTAAAACTATTCAGAGAAAAATTCCCGGTCGCACTTGATGCTGACGATTTCAAAATACTGTAAAAATGTTACCAAAAATAAATTTCGATAAAAAGACAGAAGGAAAGATTACTGATAGAGAACGAAAGAATGTCATTAATAAATATCGTGAATTATTACAGTTATCAGAAACCTTTACTAAAAAGAAAGAACTCGAATTAATTCGAAAAGCATTCGATATTGCTTTGGATACTTCAGAAGGGAAACGATCACCATCAGGAGATCCTGCAATTTTAGATATTTTAGAAACTACTATCATTGTTGTTGATCAAATTGGGTTAGGAACAAGGTCGGTAGTTGCAACATTATTATATCAGGCAGTAATCGATAATAAAATTACAATAGGTGAAATAGAAAAAGAATTCGATAAAACTATTAAGCTTATTGTAGATGGATTAGTTAAAATAACTGATATCAACACAAAAACATCTGTAAATCAGGCTGAAAACTTCAGACAAATGCTTTTGACTCTGGCCGAAGATGTACGTGTAATATTAATTAAACTTGCCGTTTTACTTAACCACATGCGTGGATTAAATAATTTGCCTGAAGATTATCAAATTAAAACTTCTTTAGAAACATTTTCTTTGTATGCACCACTGGCTCATCGTTTGGGTTTATATAATATTAAATCTGAACTGGAAAACCTCTCTATGAAGTATACCGAGAATGAGAAGTATAAAGAGATAATCAAAAAACTGAAAAACACAACAGCTAAACGTAACCGGTTTATTAAAAAGTTTATCGCTCCTGTCGAAAAAGAGCTAAAGGAACAAGGTGTTGATTATGACATAAAAGGACGTCCTAAATCTGTATATTCAATCTGGCAAAAAATGAAAAAGCAGGATGTGGAGTTTGAGGAAGTGTATGACATTTTTGCTATTCGCATTATTTTAAATTCGAAACCTTCGAAAGAAAAAGCTGATTGCTGGAGAGCTTATTCTATTGTAACAGATTTTTATCAACCCAATCCAAAACGATTGCGAGACTGGATTTCAATACCAAAATCGAATGGTTATGAATCATTACATACAACAGTTGTAGGACCAGAAAGTAAGTGGGTCGAAGTACAAATTCGCACACAAAGAATGGATGAAGTTGCAGAGAAAGGATATGCAGCACACTGGCGATATAAAGGTGTTAAAGCCGAAAAGGGAATTGATCAGTGGATGCAAAAAATACGCGAAGTAATTGAAACTAATGGTGTGGCAAATGGCGAAACAATTGACGATTTAAAATTAAATCTTTACAATAAAGAAGTTTTTGTATTTACTCCAAATGGAGATTTAAAAAAGCTTCCAGCCGGATCAACTGTTCTCGATTTTGCTTTTGATATTCATTCTGATGTAGGAAACCAGTGTGTTGGTGCCATGATAAATCATAAAAATGTAACTATTAAGCAACAATTACAGAATGGCGATCAGGTAAGTATTCTTACATCAAAAACTCAAAAACCAAAAACAGACTGGCTAAATTTTGTAGTTACATCTAAAGCTAAAACCAAAATTAAATCAACTCTTCGTGAAGACAAATTTAAAGAAGCCGAAACAGGTAAGGAGTTATTAAAACGAAGATTAAAGAACTGGAAAATAAAATTTGAGGATCAATTAATTGATGGATTATTAAAACATTATAAGCTAAAAACTCCGGTTGATTTATATTACGCGATAGCGCATGGGAAAATCGATGTTACGGACATTAAAAATATTCTAACTGATAATAAAAAAGAAGTGGAAACTGAGAAAGAGATTCCTGAACAAAAAGAAAGTATTGATAAGGAAATAAGTTATCAGGGTGATTATTTAATTATTGATGATAAAATTGAGAATTTAGATTACAAACTGGCTAAATGTTGTAGTCCAATTCCAGGAGATTCTGTTTTTGGTTTTGTTACTGTAAGTGAAGGAATTAAAATACACAGAACCAACTGCCCTAATGCGCGGCAATTAGTTGATAAATATAACTACAGGATTCTAAAAGCACAATGGACAAAAAATGCTTCCAAACAATCATTTCAGGCTACTATTAAAGTTTCAGGTGTTGATGAAATGGGTATGGTAAGTAAGATAACTGATGTTATATCGAAAGATTTAAAAGTTAGAATGCGGTCAATTTCAATTGATTCAAACGATGGTATGTTCGATGGCAAACTTAAACTTTTTGTCGATAGCGCAAAACATCTGGATGGGCTAATATCAAAACTTAAAAAGGAAAAGGGAATATTAAAAGTGCTTAGAATAGATTCAGAAGGTAATTAGAGTCTATTTGTTTATTTGTTAAACAGTAAACTAATAAACAATTAAACTGAAATGCATTTATGTTCTTTCACAATACTTATTTAATTCTTAAATTTGTATAACAATAAACAAAAACGGTTTGTCGTTCGTTAAAAGCTTAGATACTTGAAAAAATGAAAATTTCCATATTCACCATATTACTTATTTTTGTTCTGAGTTTTTCAGGTTTTGCACAGGTATTTCCATTAATGCCCAAATATTACCAGCCTTTAGATTCATCTGTTCTGGCAAAAAATAATAAAGAAGAAGAACCCAATAAGCAAACCTTAATGAAACGACACGAGAAAGTATCATATTCTGTTGCTGTTGGAACTGGTTTTAGTAGTTTTGGTAATAATATGTCGATGATGAATTCTTATATAGCTCCATCAGTTAATTATTGGTTAAATTCGAAATTGAATTTTTCTGTTGCCGGAATTATCATGCAAAATAACATGAATGGTATGGAAGGATTTTATGGTCCTTCTCCTGAATATTCATATAATTCTAATATGTCGAATTATGGTATTACAGGTTCAGCGTATTATCAGCTTTCAGAAAAATTGAGTATTTGGGGTGATGGAGCATATTTGGAAAATCAATCATTATTTAACGATTACCGTTCAGATGTGTACAATAATGATTATAAAACAGTTTCAATTGGTGTTGGATATAAAGTAAGCGACAATTTAC
>JAUVUS010000224.1 GCA_030600865.1 Bacteroidales bacterium
ATTTAAAGAAGTTCACGAATATTTGGCAGATCGAGGAGTTTTGATAAAAAATAATGATAAAATTGCATATCAAAAACTGATCCTCGACCAAATTGAAAAGAGTTTTAATGTTAGTCTTGCCAGCCAATTTAATTATTCATTAACTAAAAACAGAATAAAAATGATGACAAGAATAAATTCAGGAAAACTAGCAAAATTTAAAATTTTATTAGTATTACCATTAATTGCAATATTATTAATGGCATTTTCAATCGAGATTTCAAAAGAAAAAGATCAGAATCAATCACACATTCAAACACAAGAACAAAGTAGCTCTGTTCCTTCAATTTTCCCAGTTAAAAAGGTAGAGGGAGTTAAAATTTCATCAGCTTATGGAATACGCATGCATCCAATTAAGAAAGTTAAGATGATGCATAATGCTGTTGATATTAAAGCTCCTGAAGGAACACCGGTTTATGCTACCGCCGATGGTTTGGTTCGTAAGGTAAAACAAAATCACAAAGAGGGTAAAGCTTATGGAAGATATATTACTATTGACCATGAAGATGGTTACTCTACCTTATATTCTCAGCTTTCCGGATACAACGTGAAAGAAGGGCAGGAAGTAAATAAAGGTGATGTAATTGGATATGTTGGACAATCAGGAATTTCGACAGGCCCGCATTTACATTACGAAGTAAAAAAAGATGGCGAAAATGTAGATCCGGAAGATTACTTCGAATAATCAAATTAATATTGTTTCGTTAAAATTAGAACGCGGATAATACTGATCGATCCGCCGATTGGCGGAATGCAGATTTACACAGATTTTTTATTAATCTCTGCCAGTCCGGCAGGCTGGCGTTTTTATCCGCGTTCTTTTCAAATAAACATTATTATACTAAACGTCCATGAAGTTAAAACATTGACCTTTCGAGTGGATATCCTTGTTCGATATTTTTTTATCCATGCAATAATTAAAGGTTAAGATAACAATCTTTTTTAATCTATGCTTCTATTTACATTAATAATTAACGAGTTAGTTCGTCAAAATTAATTGGCAATGCGAGTAATATTTGTTACAATTGTATTGTATTTTGAATCGATGTTGATGCTGTTATGGCTAAGCTTTCCGATATATTACAACAGTTTAAAACTGAAATAAGTCAATTAATTCAGGAAAAAGAGTATTCAAAAATTCTAAATAAAATCGATAATCTACATAAACAACTAAGGATTGAAAATGATTTAAAGCAATTAAATGAGGACTTAGATAGAAGAATAACTGAAAAAACCCGGGAATTAAGTGATAGCGAAGAAAAGTTTAAAACCATTTTTCAATCATCTAGAGATGCATTAATGCTACTTACTACTAAAGGATTTTTCGATTGTAATCAGGCAACTATTGATATTTTCGGTTTTTCTAATAAGGAAGAGTTTCTTAATCTACATCCTTCGGATATTTCTCCGGTGTATCAACCAAATGGTGAAAATTCGATAGATCTGGCTAATAAATATATAAATGATGCTCAAAATAGGAAAATACCGATTTTCGAGTGGGTACATAAGAAAAAAAGCGGTGTATTTTTCTATTGTGAAGTTTTATTATCTCCTATAACTTTAGGTGGAAAAAATATCGTACATGCTGTGGTAAGAGATATTTCTGAAAGGAAGAAAGCCGAAAGTATAATTAAGAAAAGTGAAGAAAAATTTAGAAAACTTGCTGAACTATCACCATCCGGGATTTCTATTCAAAGAAAAAACAAATATTTTTATGTAAACCTTGCCTGGGCAGAAATTACAGGTTATAATATTGATGAAATGGATAATGTTAGCCCATTTGATATTATACATCCTGATATGAAAGATTTTGTTTGGGAACTTTCTGATAATAAACTAAAAAAGAAAGGAGCAACCTTACGGTATAATCTTAAAATTATAACAAAACAAAAAAAGATAAAATGGCTCGATATTTCAATTTCTACAATTGTGTTTGAAAATGAATTTGCATCCATAGCAGTTTATAATGATATTACCGAAGTGCGTGAAATCCAGGATGCTCTTAAATCAAGCGAGGAAAAATACCGAAGTTTAATAGAAAATCTTAAATATGAATATTTCTTTTACAGGCATAAGCTTGATGGAGTTTTTGAATATATAAGTCCTTCAATAAACAATGTACTGGGTTATTCTCAGAAAGAATTCATGACTCATTTTTCCAAATATTTAACCGACAATCCGATTAATAAAGAGGTTAATAAAAAAACAGAACTTTCAATAAAAGGGATTCAGCAGTTACCATACGAACTTGAAATTTATGATTCGAATAATAACACTCACATATTAGAAGTTTCAGAAACGCCATTAACTGATATTGAAGGAAATGTTATTGCAGTAGAAGGTATTGCACATGATATAACAAAACAGAAGGAAGCAGAAGAAACAATCAATCAACAATTAGAAGAAATTACAGTCCAGAATGAAGAAATACGGTCGACTAATGAAGAAATACATGCTGTAAATGATGATCTTGAAAGAAGAATTGAAGAAATAAACAGACTAAATGAAAATCTGAAAATAAGCGAAAATGAATTAAGAGTCTCAAACACTCAAAAAGATAAATTTTTCTCATTATTAGCGCATGATTTGAGAAGCCCGATTGGTAATTTCTTGCAAATTTCAGAATTACTTAAATTGAATTATGAAGAACTCTCGAAAGACCAAATACACGATTTCTTTGATAATCTGTATAGTTTAGCTGATAGAACTTTTAAATTGCTTGAAAATCTTTTAATGTGGTCGCGAAGTCAACTAGGGAAATTGGAAATTGAAACAAGCGCAATTGAGTTATATAAAGTAGTTGAAGGTGTTGCATATTTATGTGAAGCGAATTTAAAATCAAAAAGTATTCAATTTAATAATGAGCTGCCTCACGATCTAATTGTTATGGCTGATCTGAATATAATTCAAACACTATTCAGAAATTTGATTAGTAATGCTATTAAATTTTCGTATCCGGGAGGGAATATTACTATTAGCAGTAAAAAGGAGATTGATAAATTGAATAAAAGTGAATACTATATTATTTCAGTTAAAGATACTGGTGTTGGTATTCCCGAAGATAAGCTCGAGAAAATTTTTGAAATGGATAAAAATTATACAACTCTTGGTACAGAAAATGAAAAAGGAACCGGTTTAGGATTGTTTTTGTGCAAAGAGCTAATAGAAAAGAATGGAGAAAAAATTTGGGTTGGGAGCAAAGAAAGCAACCTGCCTGACACCCGCCTGCCGGACGGACAGGGCAGGCAAGGAGGAAGCACTTTTTACTTTACCCTGAGGCGTTAGTTAATTAAACTAAAATCTAAAAAATGAAATTCATGATTTGTCCGCAATGTGGTATTGCATATTTTTATGTTAAGAATAAGCAAGGTGAGTGGATGAATATAAAAGTTACAAGAGAATTGGATATCATTCCCGTTGATGAATCAAAAAGCCTGGAAGGATTTAATTTGAATGAATTATTTTGTTTGGGTTGTTCCTGGCATGGTAAAATAAATGACTTAAAGAAATATTAAATAATTAAAGATCAATGTTGTTTAGTTAAGATTTTATTAACTATAAGATATAGATTCCTGCATTACTCACTTCGCTCATGAAAAAAGTTCGCAGGAATGACATTGTGGTAGGATAATAAACTTTTTGTCATTCCGCACTTGATGCGGAATCTCATTAATTAAATGACATTGAATTACAAATCGCTAAAATAAACAGGGCTGTCAATTTCGACAGCCCTTTGTTTATATTCTTACAAAAATTTCAATTTGCAGTCATTCTAAATTAGAATAAAATTGCCCATGTATAAAGGGTTTTGTAAGGTGTCAACATCACTTGAATATCTCTGTTAAATAAAATATAAAAAATAATCACAAAACAGGGGGTCACCTTTTTGCATATTTCGGAATAAATAGGTGAAGACTACCCTTATCTCTTTTCTTGCTATATATTATAGCATGCTTATTATTTTTTGCTTTTTTCAAAAAAGATTAAATAAAATACTAAAACATGATTAACCCGAAAAATTACCTGAAAGGCATGACTGTTGCCCAAGCCAAACAATTAAAAAAATTAAGGGCAACCATTGAAAAAACTAAATTACCTCCCCGAAACGTTGATCAAAACCTTTTAATAGCAACATTTAATATTCGCGAATTTGGCGAGAAACCGCGTGAATCATTTGCGATTAATGCTTTGGCCGAAATAATATCTTCTTTTGATATTGTTGCGATTCAGGAATTAAGAAGTAATCTATCCGATCTCAAACGATTAATGGATGTATTAGGTCCATACTGGAAAGTAATTTTTAATGATCCTGCGGGTGCTAAAAAAAATAAAGGAAATGATGAACGTTTAGCATACATCTATGATGGCAGAATCCTGAAATTTACGGGTATGGCGGCCGAGCTCTTAATTTCAGATTACTTTTTCGGTAATGATGATGGCAGAACAGTTCCATGGCGCACCCCTTATATGGTTTCATTCCGTGCTGGCACTTTCGATTTTATGATGCTTACAGTGCATATTCAATGGAATAAGAAAGGTGGAATTAAGGCAAGAACAAAAGAAATTGCAATGATTGCCAAATGGATTAAAGAACGTAGCGATAAATCGAAATTATACGACCAGGATATATTTATTCTTGGTGATTTTAATATTCCATCATTAGGAAGCCAAACTTTTAAAGCCTTAATCGATAATGGACTCGAAATTCCTGAAGAATTACATGAAATAAAAACAAATCTTAAGAAAAGTAAGCATTACGATCAAATAGCATATTTTAAAGAGAATACCAATTGTTCTATAATATCAGCAGGTATTATTGATTTTTATGATACATTCTTTAAGGGATTAACTGATGATTATGATGACATGACATATCAAATTTCCGACCATTTACCTTTATATGCAGAAATTAGAATTAATGAAACAGATTTAGATCAAATGATTAAAAACGGTGATCTCTTATAAAACCTATATTCTTTTAAATATTAACCTATTAAAAATCAGGAAAAATGAAAAAAAAGGAATTTTTGAAAAGAGCAATGAATGAAATAGATGATAATCCTTCATCCAGGATTCCTCAAACAGTAAAGAATATAAAAGATAATAATGATTACATGTACGATGCACATATGCATGTTTTCGATAAAAAATGTGCAGC
>JAUVUS010000038.1 GCA_030600865.1 Bacteroidales bacterium
GGTATAATACTTCTTATCTGCATTATTCAAATAATTCACCCTATAGTAGTACTTTCCGGTATCTTGCATTCCATCAAGTTTCTTGCTTATCTTATTATAAAGACTATTGCAATCATCACCTGTTTTTATTTTTCCATCATCCGGCAAAATAAAGTTTTGTGTCTGTACAATAGTATCAAAAGATGATTTTTTTGCTATTTCGATAGAAAACTTACCTGAAGCCGTGGAGTATGAATTGTATCCATGAAAAGATTCGTTACTTAACACTGCATTGTTCGCAAAATTTAAATTCTCTGGCCGTGGTATTTGGAAAGAGCAATCAAATTTATTTTTCACAACAATTAGACTATCATTTGACGGGTATGTTGTTTTCTTCAATTTTTTAAACCCAATTACAAATGATGTTTCAGGTGATATAACTGTTTCTTTTGAACCATCTGTTTTAGTAAATTCAGCTTCTACTGTCCAATTATATATAACACCCTTCTCCAAAAATGGCATCCATATTGGAAAAGCTTGGTTATTATCTAGATTACTAATTATTAAACTTGCTTCATCATCATTACTTAACTGCTGACTAGCCTTTGCCCCACCTGCAAAAGTTAAGGTGCAAGTATTGGTATATTCTTTATTTTCGCCATCCTTTTTAAGCGTTAAAGTAAAGTCTACAGAACTTACATCATCTGAATATGGAGCGAACTGACTAACCAGATGTGGCATATCCCAAGGTATGGTATCATTATCCTTAGGATAAATATTAGATAAGGTTATTGTAGGTACAGTTTCCTTTTCGATTCTGAAAGTTGCCAGCTCGCTTCTCCCCTGATTACTGCTTGCCGGTTTTCCGTCCATGTCAAAAGCCTGCACTATCCATACATATCTTTCTATGGCTTTAAAATAATCAAAAGGCATATCTGATGGCAGGTATATATACGATGAAGTTAGTATATCGGTTTTTTCCAGCAATACCGGATTTCTGTCAATTGCTGTTCTAGGTGATTGACCTTCATAAACAGGGCATATTTTCAATTTATATTTTATCTGATTTCCACTGGTAGAATAATTAGTAACCGGAGTCCAAATAAAATTTGGAAAGGGATTGCTTAATATATAATCATCGGTAGGAGATATTATTATTGGAGGTTCAGGAATTAAAACAGTAAAGTTCGTACAATATTCTTCGCCGGAAGTTATGTTTTTACCATATTGATCATATACGCTTATGCATATCTCATAAAATCCTTCAGGAATAGTATTAGGCATTATAAGAGCAGACATAACATTACTGCTATACGATGTTGACATAACATCCTTGTTATACGATATTGAATTAACATCAATAATTTGTGAACCGTTTAAAATTATTATCTGGGGCATAGGTGGTATATTAAACCGTGAAGCAGACCTGCTGTTATATTTACTCTCGGCAATAATAATACCTTCCTCATTGCTTATTCTAAATCCAAAAGTAGCATTTGGATATTCAGTCGTTGTTTGATTATTAACAATAAGCTGAATTATAGTAGGATCCTTATACCATTCATAAATTTCAGAAGGCGTTGGAGTACGTATAATCAACTTTAAATCAACTTGCGAAAAAACAGGAGTTATTATAAGTATATTAATAATAAGCGCTAGAACCAGTGATATTTTTTTCATGAGACTTGTAGATTATGATTTACTTAATAAGCAAGTTTTTAAATGAACAGAACTTTAATATGTTAAATATTAATAATTTATATCATATGTTGTTTTAATTTTTCACTCACATCCTCATACCAATTCTTACTCAATTCCCAACTCTTTGAGTTTCTTTTCAGCATTTTCAGTAATCTCATCAAAACGTTTTTGATATTTTTCTTTTGATGCGCAATAGTATAGTTTACTGTTCCATTGAGTCATCCAGTTCGAACCTTCCTGAGCTAATTTCATATATTCATTCAAAAGTGTAGCGTCTGTTGGGTTTTTCATGTATTTATCAATCATTTTTATATAATCATCCATCCACTTTTCATACTGATCGATAAACTCATCGCAATCTTTTGCTTCTCCAATTTCATTCGAATCCATTAACTCCTCTGATGATTCTGTAGAAATGTTGTCAGATTTATCTTTTGACTGGTTATTACCGCAAGATGTAAATAAAAGACTTGCAAAAAATATTATTGATATTAAAGTTTTCATAATAGTTTAATTTTAACACTTCGACAGGCTCAGTGTGACTCCATTTAATTCTGAAGTAAGTCATATTGAGCCTGCCTGCTGCAGGCAGGCTTGTCGAAATGTGATTATTTTTTTAACGATATCTATCTTAAAAATCATTCTTAGAGAATAAAATATTGCTCCATGTATAAAAATAGTCTGTAGTTCTATTATTGTAAATACCTTTCCATTCTGTTGCTGAAGGTGTAGTAGCTACACCATCTCCATTTGTATCACCTTTGTGTGTATCATCTTTGTATGAAGTAAAATAAACTCCTGTACCATTGTAATTAATTAGTTCAGCTCCAACTTGAATATCCAGCATAGCATCTGTCAAAAATTTTAAAACAACATTATCGCCAAGAGTTAGAGAATAAGTATCCCAAATTTCAAAACCATCATACTGAATTACATAAGCTACTTCTGTTTCTTCCCAAGTGGGACTATGTGAGATAATATCTTGCCCGTGAACAAATATTCCATTATAGGTATTTGTTTGTGTAGCATCATCAGGATTACTGAAAATATTAGAATTATCGATACTTAAATGCCCGTTTATACTTAAAGGAACTGTATTATTATAAAAAGTGTTGTACTTAATAATTGTTGTTGGATCTGCACCCTGAGCAGCTAAAGCTCCATAATAGACCCCACCACTTACTCTTGTGCTGTTATTTGCAAAGATGCAATATTCAACTTTTGAATAGTTCTCTCCTAATTCTAAAACGCCTGAGTAATTATCATAACCACCATATGTAAATACACAATACTTAAATTGAGAACCATTCTGGCTACCTAAATCAACAATGTTCCAGTCACCTGAATTTGGAGTAGTGCTAATCAAATCTTCATTTGTGTCACCTCCGATATCATCTTTAATTGATGTAAATACTATAACTGCATTTTGTAATCCTGTAGCATTAATTGTTCCATTACTCCAGACTTGCAGTCCGGCATCCGGATGGAACTTTATAATGGTACCGGCTTGTATGGTTAGGGCAGCATCAATTTTTATCGTATTGGGTATTACGTAAATAGAATCGGAATACCAAATAGCCGGTTCGAAAATATTGTAATCAACAATTACAACATTAGAATTTGGGAGCTCCGGTTTAGGATCATCTTCTGAACATGATGCAAACCCGATAACTAAAATAAAACACAGATAAAAAAAATAATTCGTTTTCATAATAATTAAGATTTAGTTTATATTGTTTATTCTGCACACAAAACTTTTAATATAACTTAAGACGGACAGGAGATGTTAATTCAGATTCGGATCTCCTAGAAAATATTTGTTATTGTAAATATATGGGTTAGAGTCTAATTTGAAGAAAAAATAGCCGGACAATAACCGGACAGCTTAAGCATAAAACCCGGACATAATAATGCAGATGACCAGTGTAACTATGGTTAGATTACCTGAAGTATTTATGAGATGTATAGATTAACCCGAAAAATTCATAATTTTTCTGACGATTAAGTAATACCAACAAATTTGAGATTTATAACAACCCCAAATTTGTTGGTATTACTAAATCGGGGTTTCCTGTATTGCCAACCCACATTCCATTACACATTCATACAATTCACTTCGTTTTTGTATGAATAATACGGGTTAAATGGATAGTAAATAATCAAACAATTTATTATCCGTTGATAAAGAAAATTTCTTTTTCAATCTATATTTTGCTTTTTGCACAGCATCACCGGATATAAATAGAAGTAAAGCAATTTCTTTATTACTCAAATTCATTAACAGGTATGCACACAATCGTAATTCATTGGTAGTAATATTCTGATGTTTTGTTTTTAGATTTTTAAAAAATTTGGGGTGAACCGTTTCGAAATGTAAACTAAAGTTTTCCCAATCAGACTCAGGATTCATTTGACACTCAATATCTTTTTGTAATTTATTCAGGGCAGCTTTTGTATCGCTTTTCTGAGGTTTAAGTTTTTCAATACTATCAAGAAATTTTCGCATGCTTTCTCCCTTCTTAATAGCATAAGCTGCAGCTGTTGCTAATTCTCGGTTTTTATGATCAATCTCGTTTTGCATTGCCATTTTTTCGTTCTGTCTGGCAAATTCATTTGTAGCTAATTTGTCTTTAAGTAGCTCTTTCTCAGATTCATTTTGCTTGTTTTCAGCTAGCAATCGTTCATTCTGCAGAACCTTCAGTTCAAGCTGCATACCAAACATATCTTCCTTCTGATTGTGAATTATTCTATTCTTTTTCATCGCCTGCACCTTCTGAAATATCAAAATGAAAAGCACTAGAGCCACTATGCCAAGCAAAATAATCACAATATTTTTACTGTTTTGAATTCTCTTATTTAATTTGGCATTATACTGTAGTTTTTCAATGGTACTCTTATTTTTTTCAATATCGTAAAGTATGGTAAGATCGACGAGATACTGTTGGTTCTTTTCATTTACAATACTATCGTTATATATATTTGCTTTTTTAAAATATTGCAATGCTTCCGGATAATTGCCTCTATTTTGCTCTAAGTCTGATAACAGTTCATACCCTTGCATAATAGCCGCTTTGTTGCCAATTCTTTTCGATATGGCCATTGCTTTTCTGATATAGGAATTTGCGCTATCAATATTATGGTTTACTAGATGATACCACCCTAAATTAATATTTGAATTTACGATATACGTACTATCTCCAGATTTTTCAGCCATTTTCAGGGCTGGAATAAATAACTTATAAGCATCTTCAGGTTTATTTTGAAACATAGATATTTTTCCTAAACTATTATAGCAAATAGCTTTTCCAAAAATGGAATTCATTCGTTTGTTATATTCTAAGGATTTTTTATGATAAAATATAGCTGAATCATACTGCCCCAAATATCCAAAAGATCTACCTATGTTATGGTTATTAATTGCCATCCCAAGCAAACTTTCAAGCTTTTTTTCGTATTCCAGCGATTGCTTATAGTAAGTTATAGCTAATTCATACTGTCCTAATAAACGGTAAAGTCCACCTATTCCCTCGTTTGAGATAGCAATATTTTTAAGCATATAGTCTGCATTATCATGACTCTTTTCTGCAGTTTTAAGCGCTCGCGTGTAATATTCCAGCGCAGTTTTAACAGCCGATTTGCGACGGTATACAACTCCCATCATATTCAATGATAAAACCTCTAAGTAATCATCATTTACAATTAAAGCTGCTTCGTAGGCCTGTTTGTGATATTGTATAGCCATGAAATAATCGCTGCAATTAAGCTTATTTTTTCCAAGCATATTAAACGCATACGCTAAGGCTTCAAAATTATTATTACGTTCGCTCAGTTCTTTAAACTTCCATAAGCGATTAGTATCTCTTATAATTTCTTTTAGAAAATTATCCGGATCATATATGTTAAGTGTTTTATCTGCCACCCTAGCATTTAAAGTATCTACCCATACTGAGTTATTTAAGTCAAAAGATTCTTCGAGTAATTCATGTGATTGTTCCTGATTCAGTGAATCCTTAGAATAATTTTGTCCTAAATCATGAAGAGAATCAGCTAAATTATTTATACTGTCAGCTTTGGAAGTCTTTTGTAAATTGTTTTTACTGTTATTATCTATGTTACAACAAGAAAGGAACAATAATGTGATGAGAAGAAAATTTCTTAACATTAGAGTATTTTAAAGATTTTTAAAACTCTAATATAATAAATCTATTTAAACTTTTCTAAAAATTCTGCTTTTCGATTTACCGAAACATCAACTACAGAGCCATCGGACATTTCTACCATGCCACCTTTACCTTTTAGATATTTTGTAACGTATTGGAAGTTTATAAGGTGAGATTAATTAACTCCAAATAAAGTTGGAGCTTTTGAAGGTGCCGGATACAACCAATATGGTTTGCATCGTTCGCAATTAGATTGTATAATGTTTTCGCACCATACAACTTTTTGTAAAGTTTGCCAATACAACATTAGCAATGTAATAGATCAATATTCGGAGTAAATCTATTCACACTATCTAAGAAAAGCCACCAGCAACGGTGACTCTAATATATTAATCCCTTTTCAAAAATTGTGTTATTTAACATATTTTTTTGAATGTAATTTTAAATAAGCTCTAATTAATAATGTTAACTTTAAATTTAGAATATTAAATCCTAATTAGAATTTTAAATTAAAAAAAGTTATGAAAAAAAATTACTTAAAAAATGTATTAACTTTTGTTTTGGTTTTATCCACAACAATTCTTTTTTCACAAAACAAAATAACAAGTTTTCCATATACTGAAAGTTTTGAATCAGGACTAGGTGACTGGGTACAATCAGCAGATGATGATTTTGACTGGTCGTGGAATACAGGGGGAACACCTTCAACAGGAACCGGACCTAATGCAGCTTATGATGGTAGTTACTATATTTATACCGAAGCATCTGGTTTTAACAATGTTGAAACTTATTTAGATGCTTCCTTTGATCTTTCAAGCATATCTAATCCTTTTTTATTTTTCTATTACCATATGTATGGTGCTGATATGGGTAGCCTACATATTGACATTTGGGATGGAACATGGAATCAAGATATTTTTGTACTATCAGGACAACAACAAACTGATTATTCATCAGATTGGAAACAAGCAGCTGTTGATTTGACAAGCTTTGTCGGCAATGATAGCATTGTTATTCGTTTAAGAGGAATAACCGGTCCAAGTTATATGAGTGACATTTGCATTGATAGTATTAGTGTACTCGAACCTGCTGAAATGAGTTATGTTTCAAGCACAACTAACCAACCAGTTATTACTAATGTAAGTCAAAATACAACTGATAATATTATTGCTGTAATTGAAATTACCACAGATGGTTTTTTAAATCCTTTAGAAATTAATGCATTCAATTTAAATTCAACCGGATCCGACGATTTTAATAATGATATTAGTAATGTTAAAATTTTCTATACTCAATCTGATAGTGCTTTTAATACAACCACCTTGTTTGGATCATCAACTGACCTGAGTATCCCAATTGCAGGATATGCAAAATTATCAGATGAAAAAAACTATTTTTGGGTCACTTATGATATTTCGGAAAACGCTACTCCTGAAAATATAATTGATGTTGAATGTACTATAATTTCATTTAACGGAGCCGCTGGAGACCAAGTACCAACGATTACAAGCCCTGTAGGATATCGTACCATTGATCCAATAATGAACTTACTGTCAGAAGCTTGTTTTACAGCATCAACAGATGATGTAATGCAAAACAAAAATGATTATGCAATTATTGGAATAAATATACAAACTGAGAACAGTTCAGATCCTCTTAATATTAGCGAAATAAAATTTAAACCAACTGGTTCTGATGATTTTACAAACGATGTATATAAAGTTAACTTATATTATACAGCAAATAGTGATGTTTTCGATACAAATAATCTATTTGGCACAGCAACTACAAATGATACTATAATAACGGGGTCGCAAGAGCTAGAGTTAGGGAATAACTACTTTTGGATAACATATGATATTTACTCTTCAGCTACTGTTGGGAATAAAGTGGATGCTGAATGTCATTATCTGATGATTGAAGGTATAAAATATTTCCCGACAGATTCTGCACCAGCAGGCAACAGAACAATTATTGAATATTCAAAATATTACAACTTTATGCCCGCCAATATTGTTGTTGGCCAACCCGATTTTTACACACAAAATACTACTTTAGATGAATATACAGGTATTTCATCAAGTTCATCAGATGTAAATTCAAAAGGAGTTTTAGCTGTTGGATCTCAAGGATCCGGAAGAATTCTAATTTGGAATCATATTCCCGATACAAATGGAACACCTGCTGATATTGTTCTTGGCAACCCCGATTTTTATACAGAGAATAATGGACCAACAGATGCATTTATGAATAACGTAGAAAGTGTATGTTTTTCTCCTGATGGTGAAAAATTAATAGCAAGCGATGGAGGTAATAACAGAGTTTTAATTTGGAACTCCATTCCTACAACAAATGGACAACCTGCTGATGTTGTTATTGGACAAAATGATTTCACCTCTTCTTCTACCGGATTGGGGCCTGATAAATTTAATTATCCTTGGGGTGTATTCATAACCCCGACAGGAAAGTTAATCATTGGGGATAGACAAAATAATCGTTTTCTGATTTACAATCAAATACCCACTGAAAATGGGGCTTCTGCGGATATTGTAATAGGACAACCTGATATGTATACAAACTCCCCAAGTTGTTCAGTAAATAAAATGAGCACAGTTACGTGTGCTACCTTATCTACTGAAGGGAAATTAATATTAAGTGATAGAGGTAATCATAGAATACTTATTTATAATGAAATTCCAACTGTAAATGGCGCTTCTGCAAATATAGTTATAGGTCAACATGATTTTATTACCAGTGGTGGTAGTTTATCAGATTCTACTTTTAATATCCCAATTGGTGTAACAGTTTCACCAAAAGGAGAACTAGCAGTCGCCGATTTTAGTAATAATAGAGTTCAAATTTTTAATAAACTACCTACACAAAATAATGCTAAAGCAGATTATGTTTTAGGACAACCTGATTTTAATTCAAACACAGCGTTTAATGGTGGAGTAAGTGAAAAATCTATGTATCATCCATACGGTATTAATTTTGATTTAAATGGCCGGCTTTATGTAAACGGTAGAGATATGCACAGAGTAATGATTTATGGTGAATTACCTACTGATACCGCTGATTTAAATATCTCTATTGCAGCAGATAAAACGAATCCTCATATAGGGGAATCCATTATTTATACATTTACATTAAGCAATAACGGGCCAAATAGTTCCAGTGAAATTGTTGTAAAAAGTGCATTACCCGGCCTGTTTAAACTTGATAATTATAGTGTAGAAAAAGGAGAATACCAACCCTATGGAGGAACCTGGAATGTTCCATTCATGGCATCGGGAGAAAGTATTGATCTTATTTTAGATGGTACTATCGAAGATGGAAGTGGTGATATAACTGCATATTCAAACATTATTGCATCATCGGCAATTGATACCATTATGGATAATAACGCGACTTCGTTAACAATCAATGTAATTAATGAGGCTCCAACAATTACCGTATTTACTAATGATACAATTGACCAGGGAACATCAACAGATTGGATTCCTTTTACAATTAATGATGTTGATACTGAAATGTCTAACATAGAAGTTACTGCCATTTCTTCAAATCAAACGATTGTTCCTGATGTTAATATTCAACTCAATGGTGAAGATGAAAACAGGTATCTAAAAGTTACTCCACTTACAGATCAGTCTGGAGCTGTAGATATTACAGTAACTGTTTCTGATGGTTATAATGAAGATCAATCCGTTTTTGAATTATATATTTTAAGTAATAATGCAAATCTTATTGATTTGGATACTTCAGGAACTACAATTACTGGTTTTAGATCTGATTCATTAACATATACTTGTGAATTACCTGCAGGAACAACAACAGCACCTACAGTTACTGCTCTTGCTGAACATATAGAAGCACAAGTAAATATTTATGAAACGGATACTTTACCTGGCATTACCACTGTGGAAGTAACAGCAGAAGATGGAAAAACTGTTAATACTTATTTAGTTACATTTGTTTTCCCTGTTAATACAAATAACGATGCTAGTTTAATTGATTTACAAGTTGAAGGAACTACTATAGATGGATTTTCTCCTATACAATACTTCTATACTGAATATTTACCTTATGGTACAGTAATAGTGCCTTCGATAAGTGCAACGCCTAAAAATGGAGCAGCAACAGTTGGTATTATAAAAACTCTTGTATTACCAGGTAGAGATTCAATTGTTGTAACTGCCACTGATGGTGTAACTGAACAAACATACGTTATTGATTATGTTGTTAACGGTGCATCAGACAATAATAACCTTCAAAAAATAACAGTGGATGGTGAAGAAATTGTTACATTCGATCCAAGTGTTTTAAATTACACTATTGAGTATCCTTATGGAACGACTGTTGTACCAACAGTTATTGCAGTTGCTGAAGATGTAAATGCATCAATAAATCAAACAGATGCAACTTCAATGCCCGGAACAACCACAATTGATGTATATGCAGAAGATGCAACCATGAAAACCTACACAGTAGAGTTTACATTAGCTTTACCTTCTGATGATGCTACTCTTATTGATCTGGATGTAGATGGTTCTACAATTTTTGGTTTTGATCCTGCTGTTTATTCTTATGATATAGAATTAGAAAATTCAGTAATTGAAGTACCTGAAGTTACAGCTGAAGCAACCAATGATAGTGCTGATGTTGTAATTACAGAAGCTACATCAATACCAGGAACTACATCTGTTGTTGTTACAGCAGAAGATGGGACTACAGAATTAACTTATGATGTTAATTTCTCATACAAACCACTTAGCACTGTTTCTTTATTAAGTGATTTAAAAGTTGATGGAGTTACGGTAAATGGATTCGATCCTGAAGTATATACGTATACTGTAAAGTTACCTATAGACGCAACGACTCCACCAATAACAACAGCAACTGTATACGACTCTAAAGCTTCAAAGGATATTAGTAATGCGTCAGATATACCAGGCACATCGACTGTAACTGTAACTGCTGAAGATGGCTCAACATCTGTTTATTCTGTTAACAGAATAAACAGATGTTGAGCCATCTTCAGCAGTTACAGTTACAGTCGATGTGCCTGGTATA
>JAUVUS010000067.1 GCA_030600865.1 Bacteroidales bacterium
AATTGATGATGATGCCCTTTCGAGACGAGTTATTGAAGAATTTATTACTCGTACTGATTTTCTTGAACTAAAAAACTCATTTCAAAATGCCGTGGAAGCTATCAACGCTCTTGATAAGAACCCGGAAGATATTGATTTAATTTTTCTTGATATAGAGATGCCCGAGATGGATGGCATCGATTTTTTAAATACACTAATAAATTTACCTCAGGTGATTATCGTTTCTTCGAAAGAGAAATATGCACTTGAAGCTTTTGGTTATGATGTGACGGATTATTTACTGAAACCAATTACTTATGGGAGGTTTTATAAAGCAGTATTGAAATCAAAAAATATTCATGATACAAGGAGCAAGAAAGAACCCAACGAAATTTTTATAAAGAAAAATTCAGCTCTTGTACAATTAAAATATGACGATATACTCTGGGTTGAAGCCTTGGAGAACTATGTTATTGTAATTTCATATAATGAAAAGTTTACAATACATTTTACTATGAAATCAATCGAGAGCCAATTGCCTGTTTCTCAGTTCAAAAGAGTCCATCGTTCATATATTGTGAATGTTCGTAAAATTAATCGTATTGAGGATAATTCTATTTATATAAAGAGTAACGACGGAATTAAAGCAATACCAATTGGGAAGGCGTACAAGGATAGATTCATGAAAGATATCAACCTAATGGGGAAATAAATCGGGGTTTATCCCCTTTTTTTTGTTTTAAAAATTGGTAATATGATTTCGCAAAGACAACTTTTTTTGCAACACGTAGGGCAAACTTCTGATTTTCCTTTACAACTGGAAATTGAACGAGCAGATGGCATATACATGTATGATAATAAAGGTAAGTCATATATTGATTTAATTTCCGGAGTATCAGTAAGTAATGTTGGGCATTTGCATCCTGAAGTTGTTAAAGCTGTAAAAGACCAGGTAGAGAAATATATGCACTTAATGGTTTATGGCGAATATATTCAAACACCCCAAGTAGAATTTGCAAAGAAACTGACAAGCCTATTACCGGAAAATTTGAATTCGGTATATTTTGTTAACTCAGGGAGTGAGGCCATTGAGGGAGCATTAAAATTAGCTAAAAGATATACAGGCCGATCTGAGATTATTTCTTTCAAAAATGCATATCATGGGAGTACACATGGAGCACTCAGTGTAATGGGGAATGAAGAGTTTAAAAACTCTTTTAGACCTTTATTACCTGATGTAAATTTTTTAAACTTTAATTCTTATGAAGATTTAAATTTGATTACAGAAAAAACTGCTTGTGTATTAGTTGAGCCTGTACAGGGTGAGGCAGGCATAAGACTTCCAAAAGATAATTATTTAACAAAACTTCGTGAAAGATGTAGCGCAGTTGGTGCCTTGTTAATTTTTGATGAAATTCAGACAGGTTTTGGCCGAACTGGTAATTTATTTGCATTTAAAGAATATAATATTGTTCCTGATATAATGACAATAGCAAAAGGAATGGGAGGAGGAATGCCAATCGGGGCATTTGTTTCATCAAATAGAATTATGTCGAGGTTTAAAACAAACCCTATACTTGGACATATTACCACATTTGGAGGTCATCCGGTTTCGTGTGCCGCAGCTTGTGCTTCTTTGGATGTTCTTATTAATGAAAAAATAATTGACGATGTTAAAAGTAAAGGAGATTTATTTAGAAAGTATTTAAATCATCCGGAAATAAAAGAAATACGGGGTATAGGCTTGTTCATGGCAGTTGAGTTACGCGATTTTAATCAGGTTAAAAAAGTTATTGATATTGCTATTAATAAAGGCCTTGTTATGGATTGGTTTTTATTTCATGATAGTGCTTTTAGAATTGCTCCGCCTTTAATTATTACGAAAGATCAAATAAAACAAGCTTGCGATATTCTAAATGAATCAATTGAGGAATCTGTAAAATAAAAATGATTTTCCATAGTTAGTACTAATTAATGAATACTATTAAGTAGATGAAAAAGGTTTGTATAGTAAATATTAAGATAATTATTTTGTTGATTATTACTATCTTATTTCAAAAACAAGAAATGTTTGGAAATAATAGGAGCCAGGGGGAATTAGAACTTTATGAAGATTCTTTACAATATTATTTTACATTACTTGCTAGCGAAAGGGATGATAATAATAAAATTGAGCTTAATAATCAGATAATTAAGTATTTTAGGGAAGCTTTAAAAAATGAAAACTCATTTACATATCCTTTTGATTCGTTAAAAAATATTGGAATAATAAAATCAGAAGACGAAAAACTTCGAATAATAACCTGGAATTTACCTTACAATGATAGAACACATAAATATTTTGGATTTATTCAATATAAAAAATCAAAAAAAGCTTATATTTTTTATGAGTTAAATGATGATTCAGATAATATTAAAAAGCCAGAGTTGGTAATATTAAATGATAAAAACTGGTATGGTGCATTATATTATAAAATTATAACCAACAAGAACAAGGGAAAAGTATACTATACATTATTAGGTGCCGATTTAAATAATTTATTAACCAAAAAGAAAATTATTGAGATACTATATTTTGATAAAAATGATTTTCTCGTATTTGGTAATAAAGTTTTTAAAAATCAAAGCATCCCTATATCTCGGGTGATTTTTGAATTCAATGCTCAAACAAATATGACCTTGACTTATGATGAAGAAAAGGAAATGATTATTTATGATCATTTGTCTCCATCACGACCAAGTTTGGAAGGCCAATTCGAATTTTACGGACCCGATTTCTCATACGATGGATTAAAATTTGAGCGAGGTATCTGGAATGCTTATTTTGATATTGATGTTCGGGATTATAATATTGAATAGATTCATTTTCTCTTTACTATTGACTTGTAATAATAATTGTTTTAAATTTAAGTATTAATTTAGCTTATATGACCCGACGTATTTCAAAACATAATACTAATGTTATTTTTATCGATGACGATGATTCGTATATCAGGGATGTTCTGGCGAAATTCGAAGAGGTTAACGATTACAACATAAAAATTTATTCACGTAGCAAAGATTTTTTTGAAGATTTTATTCACATAGAACATACTAGAAAAGAAATTTTTATAATATTTCTTTCGACATCATTAGAGTTAGATGAAGATAACAACCAGGTTGAAGTGCTTGATGTTTTAAAAAGAATAAAAGAAATTAATTCGTATTCCGAAATTATATTATATTCTGACAATGATGATATTAATATTGTTTCATCAGCATTTCATTATGGAGCATATACTTTTATAAAAAAGAATGAAAATATTATTCTACGTATTGAAAATAATATTAAAGGTATTATTAGTCAAAAGAATTTCCTGATAAAAAAAGAGGCAAGTAGGAAGTTCACAAGAATATTCTTGCTATTTATTGCAGGGCTGATATTTTCTTTGTTAATACTATACATGATTTTTCCTGAATGGTTTGTGTTTTGATTACTGCACTTGCCATGTAAAATTTTCACATTAATTTGATTAGTTTTTGTTATTTGCTGTCTATTTGTCAGGAAAATTTCTCTGGCACAGATATTGAAAAAAGGCACATATAAATTGATGTTGAACTAAAATAATATAAAAAATGCAAAAAGGTAAAATTGGTGTAACTACAGAGAATATCTTTCCAATTATCAAAAAGTTTCTTTATTCAGATCATGAAATATTTTTAAGAGAGCTAATCTCAAATGCCATTGATGCATCACAGAAAATGAATAAACTTGCATCATTGGGTGAATTTAAAGGAGAATTAGGTGATCTAACAGTAAAAGTTTCTTTAGATTCTAAAAAGAAAATACTTACAATAAGTGATAAAGGTATTGGAATGACCGAGGAAGAAATTGATAAGTATATAAACCAAATAGCTTTTTCAAGTGCCGAAGAGTTTATTAATAAATTTAAAGATAAAACAACTATAATCGGGAAATTTGGATTAGGTTTTTATTCATCATTTATGGTTTCTAAAAAGGTTGAAATCATAACTAAATCATATACAGATAATGCAAAGGCTATTAAATGGTCATGTGATGGTAGCCCTGAATATAATATAGAGGAAATTGAAAAAAAAGATCGCGGTACTGATATCATTTTATATATAGATGATGAATCGAAAGAATTTGCCGAAGAAAACAGAATCAGCGATTTGTTAAATAAGTATTGTCGTTACTTACCTATTGAAATTGCATTTGGAAAACAAAAAGAGTGGAAAGATGGTAAGGAAATAGAAACTGACAAACTAAATATTATTAATGATACCAAACCTTTATGGACACGAACTCCATCAGATTTAAAAGACGAAGATTATAAAGAATTTTATAGTAAACTTTATCCTGTTGTTGATGATCCATTATTTCATATTCATTTAAATGTTGATTATCCATTTAACTTAACAGGGATTCTATATTTTCCAAAGCTTAAAAACAATATAGAGATTCAGAAAAATAAAATTCAGTTGTATGCTAACCAAGTGTTTGTTACTGATTCTGTTGAAGGTATTGTGCCTGAATTTTTAACAATGCTACATGGCGTGCTCGATTCTCCTGATATTCCGTTAAATGTTTCACGTAGTTATTTGCAAAG
The DNA here is from genome assembly GCA_030600865.1 of Bacteroidales bacterium. Lineage (GTDB taxonomy): Bacteria > Bacteroidota > Bacteroidia > Bacteroidales > UBA12077 > UBA12077. The sequence goes on from JAUVUS010000067.1 coordinate 4,590, forward strand.
CGATTCGAATGTTAAGAAAATATCAAATCATATTACTAAAAAAGTAGCAGACAGGCTTGATGAGATATTTAAAAATGATCGTCCTCAATTCGAGGAAAAATGGGACGATTTAAAGGTGTTCATGGAATATGGAATGTTAACTGAAGAAAAATTCTACGAAAAAGCTCAAAAATTTACTTTGCTTAAAAATACAGATGGCAAGTATTTTACTTTCGAAGAATACGAGAAAATTATTAAAGAGAATCAAACCGATAAAGATAAAAACCTATTTATTTATATGCTACTGATCAGGAAAAACAATATACTTTTATTGAAAATGCCAAAGCAAAAGGTTACGATGTGTTAATAATGGATGGTCAGTTGGATACACATTTTATTAATCATATTGAGCCAAAGTTAAGCAATTCAAGATTTTTACGTGTTGACTCTGATGTAGTTGATAAATTGATTAAAAAAGAGGATACAGAGGAATCAAAACTTTCGGCAGAAGAAAAAGGTCAATTAACTCACATATTCGAAAGCCAGTTACCAACATTTGCGACATTTACTGTTTCGTTTGAGAATCTAAAAGAAACTGATGATCCAATTATGGTAACACAATCAGAATTTATGCGACGAATGAAAGATATGGCAGCAATGGGTGGTGGTGGAATGAATTTCTATGGTGATTTACCTGACAGTTATAATATGGTTTTAAATTCGAATCATCGCTTAGTTGAAAAAATTCTTGAGCAAAAAGAAAAGAAGGTTGGAACTAAAATAGCAAAAATTTTAGAAGAGTTAAAACCTGTTGAAGAAGAAAAATCTACATTGGAAAAAACAAAAGAAGGTAAGAAAGAAGAAGAAATTAACCAGGCCGATAAAGATAAATTAACTGATGTTGATAAGAAAATTGAAGAGCTGAAAAACAAGAAAAAAGATGTATTAAATAAATACGGTTCAGAAAATAAATATGTCAAGCAACTAGTTGATTTAGCGCTTCTTGCAAACAATATGTTAAAGGGAGAAGACTTAACAAAATTTGTAAAACGAAGTGTTGATTTAATAAAATAATTGCATGATATTTGTTTTTACTTGCCTGTCAAATACTTGACAGGCTTTTTTTATTGTTTATTTTATGTAATTTAGTATTAAATAAGGTAAGATGAAATCAAAATATAAAGTATTAATATTTATTATTGGGTTAATAGTTTTTGCTCAATACCGTACTTTATATTCTCAAAATCCCAGAGATCCACGAAAATTTTCATATAATACTACAAAAACTCCAACTATAGGATTAAAAGGGGGGGTGCTTTTATCAACCATTACCGGTGATGAAGCTATTGACCAGTATGCAAAAAATATAGGACCGCAAATTGGCCTTACGGGAGCTTTTTATTTACATCCTATGTTGTCGGTTCGAGCTGAGTTGAATTATGAGCCGAAAGGAGGTAAGTTTGTAAATCACGATATGGAAATGAATTTGCATTATGCAAGCTTACCTGTTTATTTCAAATTTAATTTTACTCCGGATCCTGAAATATATATTTATGCAGGCGGTTATGCCTCGTATTTAATTGCTGCTAAAACCAAAGGTACTTATGAAATAATAATTGGCGACGATTATATAACTCAAACGATTAATGAAGATATTTTACCAAATCTTAATAAGTTCGATGCTGGAATTATTTTAGGCTCGGGTGTTCAGGGTCGGCTTAATCACCTTGTCGATATTTTCCTTGATCTCAGGGTTACTTGGGGGTTTGTAAATTTAGATAATGGTTCAGCTGAATTGAGATATAATTTTAATTATGAAGCATTTTGGCCCGAACAAGATTTGGATAAGCCCAAAAATAAAGCTTTCATGTTAACTACAGGATTTATTATTTATATTGACCCACGATAAAATTAATAAAGCAGTTTTATTTCATTTTTTAATGCCTCTAAAGCTAAACTGGTTGGCGACTTTTCCTGAACCATTAAATCTTCAAGAATAAGTTTGCTCAAAGCCAGTGCTGGCGAATCGGGTTTTACCCTGCTGGTTGCACTATTTATTAATTGGGTTAATTTTGCTCTTGAATTTTTAATTACTTCCCATACTTGCGGCGTTACATATATTTGTTGCGATACATTATGATCAAATTCAGATCGTATGGTACTTAAAAGTTCAGATTGCAGTTGTTTTGCTGTCATATTAGGCTTACTAACACGCATTATCAACGATTCAGGTGATAATCTTTCAAGCAACAAAGTTAATCGTTCGTATGCTTGTAATCGAACGGGAGTTATTATTTGCTGATTTTTTGAAACTATTTCATAATTTCTTTTATTCTGATCGTTTTTAACCATTTGCTTAATGATTAATACTGTTGCTATTAATACAATTAATGCAGGTATAGTATATTTTAGGATTTCTAATACTTCGCTCATGTTATTGATCTTGATTATTTTAGTTGCAATTTATATGATATTGTTTTACAACACAAATTAATACTCTTATTTATTTTATCTTTACATTGCAAAGAAAAAGGTTTCAAACTATAAGTTTAGATCAAATTTAAAAAAAAATCAAACATATTGGTTGATGTAGGTACATTAACCTTTTTTAATTTTTTTAATTATGGAAAATGTTTCGCAAAGAGTATCAAGTTTGGCTATTTCTCAAACTCTTGAGATGAGCCAGAAAAGCCGTGATTTGCAGGCTCAGGGTATTGATGTTATTAATTTAAGTGTTGGAGAACCTGATTTTAATACACCACAGCATATAAAAGAAGCTGCGATTAAAGCAATTAATGACAATTATAGTCATTATTCGCCTGTACCCGGATATCCACAGTTGTTAAAAGCAATTTCCGGAAAATTAAAAAGAGAAAATAACCTTGAATATGGAACGGACCAGATTGTTGTTTCAAATGGTGCAAAACATTCTTTAGCTAATGTAATTTTATCTTTAGTTAATAAAGATGATGAGGTGATAGTTCCTGCACCATATTGGGTTAGTTATGTTGAGCTTGTTAAACTTGCTGAGGGTAAAAATGTTATTATTGAAACTTCTATAGATTCAGATTTTAAAATTACTCCTGAGCAATTAAAAAATGCCATTACTCCAAAAACAAAGGCAATGTTTTTATGTTCGCCTTCAAACCCTTCAGGTAGCTTGTATTCAAAAAGTGAGTTAAAAGTTATAGCTGAAGTAGTAGCAAATAGTGGAGTAGATATGTTTATTTTATCTGATGAAATTTACGAACATATTAATTTCGTGGGAAAACATGAAAGTATTGCACAGTTCGAATTTATTCGCGATAAAGTAATTATTATTAATGGTGTATCTAAAGGATATGCAATGACCGGATGGCGAATTGGATATATAGCTGCACCAAAATGGATTGCAAAAGCTTGTAATAAAATTCAGGGTCAATTAACATCTGGTGCTTCTTCCATATCACAAATGGCTGCTGTTGCTGCACTTAATACCGAAACTACAAGCATTACCGAAATGGTTACAGCTTTCAAGCGAAGGAGAGATCTGGTAGTTAAGTTAACAAGAGAAATTGAAGGGTTTAAAGTAAATGTACCTGAAGGAGCATTTTACATGTTTCCTGAAGTAAAATCATTTTTTGGGAAATCGGATGGTGAAAAAACTATAAATAATGCATCAGATTTATCAATGTATATTTTAAATAAGGCCCATGTAGCTACTGTTCCAGGGTCTGCTTTTGGGTCTCCTGATTATTTACGATTTTCTTATGCTACATCTGATGAAAAATTGCGGGAAGCAATAAAAAGAATGAAAACTGTATTAGAGAAATTAAAATAGTAAGATTTGAAAAAATAATAAAAAATCCGGGTTTTCCCGGATTTTTTATTTAATCATCTTTTTTTATGTATTTGCAAATAGTTGCATATAGTTCTTTTATATTTATTGGCTTTGTAATATAATCGTCACAACCAGCTTTAAAACTTTTTTCTTTTTCTGATGACATAGTAAAAGCTGTTTGAACAATAATCGGAATGTTATTATCGATTTGTTTGATTTGGCTTGTAGCCTCTATACCATCCATAATTGGCATCCTGATATCCATCAGTATAAGATCAATATCGGGGTTGGTTTTGAATAATTTTACAGCATCCTTTCCATTTTCAGCTTGTATTATCTCTGCATTTGTTTTTTCAAGTGCTTTTTTCAATAAAAGCATATTTGCTTCATCATCTTCAGCTATTAAAATAGTTTTTTCGGCCCAGTCGTAATTGAGTTTCGATTTAATTTCTTCTTTATCAAAAGCTATTTTAAAACCAATAATGAGAATATCGTCTAATTGCTTACGATCTCCTTTCCATTCTTCAAAAGTTTTTTCTAAAATTACCTTTTGATCGTTAAGTGTTTTAGAGAAATTTTCAATTAGTAATTTTTTGAAATTTGCTGATAAAAATTTTCTTCCATATTCTCCACCAAACTGGTCTGCAAATCCATCAGAAAATATATAGATAAGATCATCCTTTTGTAACTTAATAATATGATTTTGAAATGATTCTTTAGCTCTTCGATGAATACCAATTGGCATTCTATCAGC
>JAUVUS010000396.1 GCA_030600865.1 Bacteroidales bacterium
AATAAAGCGAGAAAAAGCTATAAAGAAAAAGAAAAGTAGGAAATATATTGAGTTTCTTATTACGATGAATTAGAGCGTCCCGATGTATTATCGGGAAGGTCGGCGGTTCAATTCCGCCTCTCGCTACAAAAAAGCGGTTAAGGTTTTCTTAATCGCTTTTTTTATTTTTTCTTTAAGCTTGATTTTCGCACTATTAAATCCGTATTTAAGATAGTTGTTACAGGTCCATAGTTTTCATCACTTTGCATCCTTTTAAGGAGCATTCTTGCAGCATGTTGCCCCATTTCAAATCCTTTTTGGTCTACTGTGGTAAGTTCCGGATCGGCAATATATGATATATACGAATTAGTGAATCCCGATATGGCAATATCATCAGGAACCTTTTTATTAATTGATTTTACTGCTTTCATTGCTCCAATTGCTGTCAGGTCATTTACAGCAAAAATTCCGTCAATATTATTGTGCCTGCTTAATATTTCAGGAATTAATTTTAATGCATGGTCGTGTGTGTCGCATATTTGAATTGAATAATCACCAATGCTTATATTCGAGTCATTTAATGCGGCAAGAAAACCTTCTTTACGTTGTATGCCAATATCTAAATTTTGAGGGCCTGCTAAATGGATAATGTTTTTACACCCGTTCTCAATTAAATGTTTAGTAGCTTTGTATGCTCCATCAAAATCATCCACTAATACCTTGTCAGCAGTTATTTTATCACACGCCCTGTCTACAAAAACCATTGGCACTCCAATTTCTTCAACATTCTTAAAATGATCAAAATTTAAAGTAGTTTTTGCCATGGTTATAATAAAACCATCAATATTACTTGACAATAATGCCTGAATATTTTCTACTTCTTTATGATAAGATTCGTTTGATTGTGCAATAATAATATGATATCCTGATTCGTTGGCAATTTTTTCAATTCCGCTTATAACTGTTGAGAAAAAGTAGTGGATTATCTCAGGAACAATTACGCCAATAAGCTTACTTTCTTTTTGTAAAAGATTAAGGGCGATCTGGTTAGGTTTATAATGGAGTTTTTTTGCTAATTCCTGAACATTTTTTTTTGTTTGAGGGTTAATATCAGGATGATCCTTCAGTGCCCTGGAAACCGTAGAAGGAGAAATATGCAATATTTTAGCAATATCTTTTATTGTAACCTGATGTCCCCTCATTTTAAACTTTAATGTTAAATTTTTGTTATGAAGAAATGAAAACTAATACAAATGTCAAACATTTTATCCAGAATTTAAGAAAAAGTTTAATAAAATAAAAAAATATTGAAAAAATAAGTACATAGCTAAACTCTTTTCGCAAACGTTTGAAATAAGCTGTATAGCTTTTTTAGCCAGTTGTAAAACTTTGATATTGACCTCGTTGTAGTTGATTTTTGATTCATATTTCCATATCTTTATGATATAAAATTTAACCCTAATTAAAATTTAATAATATGATGAAAAAAACTCGCTTAACATTAATTTTAATTTTCTTTCAAATTCTTATTCCGGGAATTTTGTTAGCACAATTAAAAGTAACAGGTAATGTTACCGATGCCGAAGAAGGCATTTCATTACCGGGAGTTACTATTTTGGAAAAAAATTCAGGAATTGGTACAATTACTAACATTGATGGGAACTATGAAATAACAGTTCCCAAAGATGCAATTCTTGTATTTTCTTACGTGGGATATGCTCCCCAGGAAATTGTAGTCGGAACTCAAACGCTTATAAATATTCAATTGCAACCACATGCAGAGCTGTTGGATGAAATTATTGTAATTGGGTATGGCCAGGTGCGAAAAGGCGATGCGACGGGTGCAATCACAACTGTATCTACTAAAGATTTTAACCAGGGAGCAATTACATCTCCTCAGGAATTAATATCCGGTAAAATTGCCGGTGTGTCAATTGTATCTGAAGGAGGTGCTCCGGGTAGTAAATCAACAATAAGAATTCGTGGAGGGTCTTCGCTTACAGCAAGTAATGATCCTTTATTTGTTATTGACGGGATACCTGTTGAAAATACCGATATTGCCGGTATGAGCAATGTGTTAAATTCTATTAATCCCGATGATATTGAAACCTTTACCGTTTTAAAAGATGCTTCTGCAACTGCTATTTATGGTTCAAGAGCTTCTAATGGTGTAATTTTAATTACTACTAAAAAAGGAAAAGCTGGAGCAGAAATGTCAATAGATTATTCAACTAAATTTTCTGTTAGTCAAATTAAGGAAACAGTTGACGTTCTTTCTGCTAGCCAATATACTCAGTTAGTAACTGATTTAGAAAATGCCGGAACAATTTCTTCAGGTGCAATTGATAAATTAGGAACTGCAAGTACCGATTGGCAGGATGAAATATTTAAAACTGCATTCGGACAAGATCATAATCTTGGAATTACCGGTTCTTTATATAATATACCATATAGAGTTTCTGGTAGTTATTCAAATAAAGATGGAATTTTAAAAACCAGTAATAACGAAAGAGCAACTGGTAATATAAGATTAAGTCCATCGTTTTTAGATGATCATTTGAAAATTAATGCTGGAATAAAATATTCATATATTGAAAATAGATTTGCTGATAGAGGAGCAATAGGAAGTGCTGTAAGAATGGATCCTACACAATCTATTTATAACCAAACAGGTTTATATGGAGGTTATTATACATGGAAGGGCAGTACTAATGATCCAAATTTTTTAGCTACAACGAATCCTTTGGCTATGTTAGATTATACTTATGATGAATCAATTGTAAACAGGTATATTGGAGACATACAGCTTGAGTATAAATTTCACTTTTTGCCTGAGTTAAAAGCAAATGCTAAATTTGGTTATGATTATTCAGATTCTAAAGGTGATAAAGATATTGACCCAAGAGCTTCTTGGTACACTTTTGGTCGAACTGAAATACAAAAACATTACACTCAGGAAAAAAAGAATTCTCTTTTTGATTTTTACTTAAACTATAAAAAAGATATTGAAAGTATTAATAGCAAAATAGATGTTATGGGTGGTTATTCATGGCAACATTTTTGGGATACTAACGAAGATGATATCATATTTAAAGATGGTGAAGAAAAAAATGTTTTTGGTAAAAAGGAGTATTATTTAGTTTCATTCTTTGGAAGATTAAATTATTCTTTCATGGATAAGTATTTATTAACCTTCACATTAAGAGAAGATGGTTCTTCAAGATTTTCAGAAGATAACAGATGGGGACTATT